>NZ_JAUBTN010000023.1:0-88913 GCF_036705055.1 Microcoleus sp. CZ3-B2
CTCTTTCCTCCTGTCTCCTGTCTCCTGCCTCCTACCTCCAATTTCTAGCTTGGCTGCAAAAGTGAGATGCTCCCTATTAAATCCTTATCAAGTAAACTTAGTTAGAGTAGTTACGAGCATATTTGGCAAAATAAAAATTTAGGAAAAATTACATTTGATTGTAGCACTATTCTGCAATTCAAACTAACTCTAATAAAAACTCACGCCAGGTCAAACTGACTCGATCTTTCATCTGACTTGAATCGTCTAAATCATTTATTGATGCAGAAACCGTAGATGTCATACAGCTAAACATACCCTATAGCAGATAAGTTTAAGATATTTTGGGAAGGAATGCAATGCAGGTCGATCCAGTGCGGAAGTTCCCTGAGAGGAAATTTGACCGGCAAATCAATAATGTCGGTTAAGTGCGCTGTGCGCCACGCTAGCAAGCCTTTTTAACTGCCGATTAGTTGATTGCCTCGATGGCGAGTCGGCGCGGCTAATGTTGGGGTAATAGCTGAGATTGAGGTAATTAGGCTGAGGGTGAAGCTGACGAGCGATCGACCTTTGAGCGACAATAGATACCGTCGCAGTTTCATCGCTGGTTGGGGCATTAATCTTGACATCAGCGAAAAATATTCATAGCATTTAAATGTTTATTTTGCAGTATACTGGTATTTTGCGGTGCGGCCACGGCAAAATTGTTTTATATAATAGGAATTAAGACCATCTACCACTATCTAAAAGCAGGAGCGAGCTTGTGCTCAAAATAGTCCAATTTTTTAGAGCGTTGATTTTTTTTGAGAGTTTAACAATTACGACAAGTTTAACCTTTTCTGAAGTTTTGCAAAGGTTGGAGGAAGTTGTCACTCCTCCCAAACTTTTTAGGATCATTCTACCCTTCGCCCCGCCACCTGCCAAACCTTATGAAGGCACAATTTCGGGCAATACCTTCCAAATCAATCGCATCGCGATCGGCCGCAATTTATTTTTGCCAATTATCAAAGGAAATATCGATTCTCAACCGTTCGGTTGTTCCATCAAAATCAGGATGGTATTGCATAAAATCGTGCTAGGATTGATGATTCTTTGGCTGTGGACTACTGGCAGTATTGGAACATTTTCTTTATTTGCTTGGTTTGTCGAACCATCGGTGGGAGCAATATTTTTGCCAATTCTAGGAATGTTTTTTTTAGCATGGCTTTTGTGCTTAATTCCCTTTAAAATAGAAGCAAAAGCAGCCAAAAAACTTCTCTCAATTCTTTTAACCTAAATCAACTTATTGCTACTTATTATGACGATCTATAAAATCTAAAAAAATCCGCGTCAATTCGCGTTCATCTGCGGTAAAAAAACATCAAAATCATGCGTCACAACCAACTTAAACAAAAAATCAAACAAGGCGAAACTGTTCTCGGTTTATTCATGAACTGCGCCTATCCCGCATTCATAGAAATCTGCGGTCATGCTGGATTTGATTTTGCCGTCATCGACATGGAACACGGCCCCTTACATCCACTTGCTGCTGAAGATTTGTGCCGCGCGGCCGACTGCTGCGGCATTGCACCGATTGTTCGCGTCCGCAAAAACGACGGGCCGCAAATTCAACGAGCTCTCGACATCGGCAGCGCGGGCGTTCAAGTACCTCAAATTGAAAGCAAAATTGATGCGGAAATGGCTGTCAAAAGTGCTAAATACAGTCCTCTGGGTTCGCGCGGCCTTTCCTTTGCTACGCGGGCGGGACTTTACACGGCGGCAGGTACAAATATTACTGACAAACTCAACGATGAATCTTTGGTTGTGATTCATGTTGAAGGTAAGGGTGGCATTGACAATCTGGCAGAAATTGTGACGGTGCCGCAGGTTGATGTGATTTTTCTGGGGCCTTACGATCTGTCGCAGTCGATCGGCATTCCCGGCCAAGTGCGCGATCCCCGAGTCATCGACATGATGCAGGAGGCGGTACAAACCATCCGCAGTGCAGGCAAAGCGGCGGGTACTTTTGCCGAAAACCCCGAAATCGCCCAGCAGTGGATTGATGCTGGCGTTCAGTACGTTGCACTTGGGGTGGATGTGGCCGTTTTCCTGCGGGCCTGTCAGTCGCTGGTGAAAGCGGTCGATCGATTTTAGATACTTCGGCTTGCTTCGGCTACGCCAGCGGACAAGTCGCGTACAAGTTTTAGATTTTAGATTGCGGGAATTAATTGGTTGGCGCGTCGCTCGAATATCGTTTGCCATCTTTACGATATCTTTGCAATTTTTGTATTTTTTTTTAATGACACTCACAAAAAACCTAAGCTAGACTAGAAACATACACCTCTCTAGGGCAAATTTTCGCAGGGGAGCAAGGATTCATGGAGAATAATCTATGGAAACGGTATTAGAATCCATTCAATTGGACTATGCTTTCATGTTTACTTTCAAAAAAGTAAACTCGATTAAGCTGGAAGGATTCAAGCATTTTTTTGACGATATGCCTGTAGATCCTTATATTAAGGGTAAGTATCGTTCGAGGAGATTGTCGCGGTTTGTCGTGAACGGAAATGAGTTAGTTAAGTTACCTCACGGCTATTTGTTTCAAAGTAAAGAATACAATCCGTTGGTGGGCGATATCAGGCGGGAATTTGCCGAATTGGACGATCGGCTAATTGCCTTCGATAACTTCAAACAACTAATTTTTGCTTTTTTCGACTCCTGCAAAATTCACCCGGAAGCTGAAATCGGAGTGCATCAAATCAGGACGACTTGTTCGCCGCACAATTTTGGTAACCCCGCACCGGAAGGCATTCACCAAGACGGTACTGATTTTATCGGGATTTTCTCGGTCGATCGCACTAATGTTGTGGGCGGCGAAACGCATTTGTATTTGGCTAAAAAAGAGAAGCCTGTTTTTAATAAAGTTCTGCAGCCGGGAGAGTTGTTGCTGGTTGACGACCACCAGTTTTTCCACTTTACTACGCCGATTAAACCGGAATTGGAAGGGGTGGGAACCAGGGATGTCTTTGTGCTGACTTCTCCGAGTTTGCTGATCGATTGAGGAGAGTTGGGAAATTGGGTGTCTTTCGTTCGATCGTTCGGAATGCGAGTCCTCTCTATGGCGTTTAGTCCATCAGGACTAAAGTCCTTACTACAAACCTGCATCTAGCAACTCACAAATGTGCGATCGACTTATCTTGCATTTTCCGAACTTATATGCTGTATTTTCCGGCCGTTGCTACACGAAATACAGCAAACTCAATCTGCTGATGACCAGATCCAAAACTGGAACTTGCTTTCCGACACTCACGTCAGGCTCAATTCCCAAATTTTAGACTCCACTTCGGGCTCCGTTGATTCACGAAGCTGCAAGTAAATCTAAAATCTAAAACTCGTACGCTCGCGAAGCCGAAGTATCTAAAATCGACTGACTTGCGTCGATCAATTCAATTTCAAAGCATTAACAGGCACCTCATCCCAAGAACTAACAGTCCGCAAGGTAGCAACCCAGCCCTGCTGCTTTTGATCTGCCGTCAAATTTTGCTCAAAAGATTCGTGACATTCCTTTGCTTGAGTCTCATCGCAACAAGCAATGCAAGAATAAAGAATGCCCGATGGATCGATTTGCTCGTTTACCCAAATAACCACGATCTGCTCTCTCAATGTAAATCTACTTTTACTTAAATTTTCCTATATTTTGGGCAATTATTGACTGGAATTTACCTAACAAAACAGGGGGGCCGAGAAACTGGGTTTTTTGCGAAAATATTTCCTTCTCAATTGCAGAGCTCACAAAAACCCGGTTTCTGAGAATTGACGCACGGGTGCGTCGAAATCGAGTTTTTGGCGAAAATACAGAGGTTGCAGGCCGTAAAGCCCCCAAAAAACCCGGTTTCTGAGAGTCGGAGGACGATCGCCCGCCGATCGAATTACTTCGAGGCCAAACTCGCCAAAGACTCCCCCGCAACCCGGCAAATCCGCCATTCGGGCATCACATCAGCACCAATACCCTTGTAAAATCCGATCGCCAATTCATTCCAATCCAACACACTCCACTCCAAACGCCCGCAGTTTCTTTCAACTGTCAACCGCGCCAAATAAACAATCAAAGACTTGCCAATACCGCGCCCTCGAAACTCAGGAAGCACAAACAAATCTTCCAAATAAATCCCCGGCTGAGTCAAAAAAGTAGAATAATTATAAAAAAACAGCGCCCAGCCCACAACACGATTTTCCGACTCTGCGAGAATCGCTTCTGCAAAAGGTCTCGCGCCAAACAAATGATTTTCCAAATCAACCGCATTACCAGTAACGGCATGAGATAATTTTTCGTATTCAGCCAAAGCCTTAATCAAATCAAACAGCACCGGCACATCTGCGCGGGTAGCTGGACGCAAAATCACCTCATCAGACATAAATCAATTAAGTAGTAAGCGACAATCAACAATTAAAAATATAGCAGAAGTCAGTAGTCAGTAGTCAGTAGTCAGTAGTCATTAGTCATTAGTCATTGGTCATTAGTCATTAGTCATTGGTCATTAGTCATTAGTCATTGGTCATTGGTCAGTAGTCATTAGTCATTAGTCATTGGTCAGTAGTCAGTAGTCAGTAGTCAGTAGTCATTAGTCATTAGTCATTAGTCATTAGTCATTGGTCAGTAGTCATTAGTCATTAGTCATTAGTCATTAGTCATTGGTCATTGGTCATATCATGTCCGGTCAATTGACCGCTTTAAAATTGGTTAGTAGTGTGGACTTTAGTCTGCCACCCAAGAGCGGACTAAAGTCCACACTACTAACTGTTTTTCTAGTCGTTATATCAAATCCGGTAGCATCGGAATTATGAGCGTGCGAGCGTCCCCGCTCGCACTATCAGCATCCCCGCTCGCACTATCAATGATTAAAATATATAATTCCGATGCTCTCGGAAACGATATTACCAGGCTCCGGCCCGTTAACTGGTTAACCAGTTAACCATACATTCGATATTTAAGACTTTAAAAAAGGCCAATTCAATATTTTTTAGCTCATTTCAACCAGCCCTTCAATCGTTCCGTCACTTGAGGGCGGCGCAACTTTCGCATTGCCTTATTTTGAATTTGACGGACTCGTTCGCGGGACAAATTGAACAAACTGCTGACTTCTTCTAAAGTGTAAGGTTCGCCGGTTATCAAACCGTAACGCATCGCCACAATCTCTTTTTCCCGTTCAGTCAAAATACTGTCCAACACCTCCAAAATATCTTGGCGCATCATCATTTCATTCATCTGAGCTTCTGGAGATTGCGTCGCGCTATCTTCCAGAACATCCAAAAGTTCCGAACTTTCTTCCGTACCAATGCGGTGGTTGAGAGACAAAGATTGCCGGCGTACTTGCTGGAGGTAACGAAGCTGTTCGGCAGTAACTTCCATTTCTCTAGCAACTTCAGTTTCCGTAGGATTTCGTTGAAGAGAACGCCTTAAATCCCGATAAACTCTTTTGAGTTTATTTAACTGTTCGACAATGTGAACCGGCAAGCGAATTGTCCGCCCTTGATTGGCAATTGTCCGAGTAATTCCTTGGCGAATCCACCAATAGGCATAGGTAGAAAATTTGTAACCCTTCTCAGGATCGAACTTTTCGGCGGCTCGATTCAAACCTAAAGCTCCTTCTTGAATTAAATCTAGAAAAGGCACGCCTCGGTTGAGATAGCGTTTCGCAATCGAAACCACCAACCGCAAATTCGAGCTGATCATTTTCCGTTTCGCCGATTGACACTGGTGGCGAAGTTGTTGCAGTTGACTTTCGCTCACCCCCAAAGCTGCAGCGAGTTCAGCTTTTGTTGGCTCTCTTTCCAATTCCTGTTTTAAACGCTCTTCTACTTCCAGAAGGGCTACCAATTCTTGAACGCGACGAGCTAACTCCACCTCTTCGGTGGCAGTCAGTAGAGGATAGCGAGACATTTCTTTGAACAAAGCTCCCACGGGATCGTCGGCAGACCAGTTGTTGTATGCTGACGATCGAGTTACCGTCGGACGATCGATCTCGGTGTCCTCATCCTCTGCGATTGCGAGTGAGGCTTCGGGGGCCACCGCAAAACTGCCTAGGTCAGATTCTGCCATATAGTGCTTGGTGTCCGTGGGATGATTTGAAAAGTATCCCTTCACTTTAACCAATTTAATCAGAAATTTCCGAAATCCATCTAGAAGCTGGTGGCTGATATCAAATTTCCCCAATTTTAGATTGGTTTATTGAGTCCGAGCCAATAAAGGAGCTGCTTGTAATAACTGCTGAGTATAAGGGTGCTGCGGATTAGTAAAAATCTCCCTAGTCTTGCCGATTTCCACAATTTTTCCGGCATTCATTACCGCAATGCGATCGCAAAAAAATCTCGCCACCCACAAATCATGGGTAATAAACAGATAAGTCAAATTAAATTCCTGTTTCAACTCCAACATCAGCTCTAATACTTGAGTCTGCACGCTAGCATCCAGCATACTCACTGGTTCGTCGCAAATAATCAGTTGCGGCCGAGTAATCAAAGCGCGGGCGATCGAAACCCGCTGCTGTTGTCCTCCTGACAATTCCCCCGGATAGCGGCGAAAGAAATCCCCCCCTGGAGTCAAACCCACCCGCTCTAACATTTGGATTACTTGTTTTTTAGCTTCCTCTCCCTTAGCTAATTTGTGAATCAACAAAGGGTCAGCAATACTTTGCCCGACAGTCATCATCGGATTCAAACAAGCGTGGGGGTCTTGAAATATCATTTGCATTTGGCGGCGGTGCTTCCTGACAGCATCGTTACTCAGAGCAGTGATATCTATTCCTTGAAATTCAACCTTGCCACCAGTCGGAGGAATCAAGCGCAAAATCGTGCGCGACAACGTACTTTTGCCGCAGCCTGACTCCCCTACCAGCCCCAAGGTTTCTCCCCGTTCTAGCTCTAAGCTAACATTATCTACGGCTTTAATTACCTGCTGTTTCCCGGAAAACAACTGCTCTAATAAATTGCTTTCTAAACTGTAGTGCTGCTGCAAATTCGTCACAGTCAAAAGAGGTAAATTTGACTCGGACTTAAGCCGATAATTTTCCTTCTCCCCTCTATCCGTTACATCCGTTAAATCCGTTACAGAATCCGTTGCCGAACTTCCTTCTTCCTTCTGAATGTGCAAAGCTGCTTTCAGGAGCGATCGAGTATATTCATGTTGCGGGCGTTCAAAAACATCCAGCACTGACCCAGTTTCCACCACTTTGCCGCCGTACATCACCGCAATGCGATCGCAATACTCAGCCACCATCGCCAAATCGTGAGAAATCAACAAAATAGCCGTTCCCCGTTCCGCGCAAAGTCTGGTTAATTCCTGCATAATCTGAGCGGCGACAGTTACATCCAAACTTGTAGTCGGTTCGTCCGCCACAATTAACTTCGGATCGAGCAAAAGAGCCAAAGCAATCGCTACTCTTTGCCGCATTCCGCCACTAAATTCGTGGGGAAATTGCGACCAGCGAGAGGCGGGAATTTTCACAGCTTCCAAAATCTCGATCGCCCGTTGCTTAGCCTGCTTGCGATTCAAATTCGGTCTGTGAGCCTGCAAAGTCTCGATACAGTGTTCCCCGACAGTCATCAAAGGATCGAGACGAGTCATCGGATCTTGAAAAATCAACGCCACAGCTTCGCCCCGAAACCGTCTCAGTCGCGAAGCATCCATCTCAAACACCGACTCTCCAGCAAAATCAACCCGCCCCTCAATCTGCGTCGAATCCGGTAGCAACCGCATCGCCGCCCTTCCCAAAGTTGACTTACCGCACCCAGACTCCCCAACCAATCCCAGTTTTTCCCCTGCTTCCAGCCTCAGAGAAACGCCGTCAACCGCCCAACCGGATTGGCCCCGCCGCTGAGGATAAGCTACTCGCAGATTTTCAATGGAAAACAAAGAATAGTCATTAGTCATTAGTCATTAGTCCTTAGTTATTAGTTATTAGTTATTGTTATTGGTTATTCGTTGTTAGGTGTTAGTTACTGGTTATTGGTTGTTGGTTGTTGGCTATTGTTATTGATTATTCGTTATTAGGTGTTAGTTACTGGTTATTGGTTGTTGGTTGTTGGCTATTGTTATTAGTTGTTGACCGTTGTTATTAGCTGTTTGTTACTGGGTATATCATGTCCAGTCATATGATTTTTAATCGTTAATCCTTTGTAGTAAAAACACAGAATCATCTGTCGGGGTGACGGGAGAAATCTATACTTACTACAAACATTTTTTAATGATAATTGAGCAAACATGATATTAGTTATTATTTATCAGCAGTCAGTAGCTAGTTAGTTGTTAGCCATTAGTCAGTATCTAATAACTAACAACTAATGACTAATAACTAATAACTAATGACTAATGCCAACTGCCAACTGCCAACTGCCAACTGCCAACTGCCAACTGCCAACTGCCAACAGTCAACAGACTAAATTTCCCTTCGCTTCAACTCAGCTCTCCGCAGTATATAAGTAGCCGCACAATCAACGTGCGGATGGTCTGCTAAAACTTCCGCCAGTTCCAACACATATCCGGCAATATCCGGGCCTAGCTTATCTGTGAGCACTTGACGTTCCCGAGATGCGAGTTCTTGGACGCGGGCCTTGGCTTGCCAATTGGGAGAAAACATCTTGTCAATCTCGGTGTGGAATCCCAGACTTTCGAGAATATCCCACTCGCCGTTATCGCACCAAATTCCCCCGCACAGCATACAGCGCTCTATGTAAAAGGGCACTCTGCTGAAGGGAACTTTTGCCCGCGACAAATAATGACCGTCCTCGGGACACAGGGCTGCTTTGCTGTCGTAGGGAGACGGCGTGAATTCTATGCCGAGAGTGCCTGTCGCCTCTGGCTTCTGGGATTTGTTGTACCACTGGCTCTGCTCTTTCTGCCAAGCTTCGTATTCTCTGCCTGGAATCCAGATACCGTAACAGTTGGGACACCACTGCACCGACATTCGGCCGGCTAGGGTGCCGCCTTCTAAGTTGGGATGTTTACATTTTGGACATTCCACCACTTGATTTCTCCTTGCCTTCTCAATTCCCTGTTTATTCAGTTATTAATTCTGCATCCGGGCGGGCCCGCTCAGAACCAGAATTTTTTTGCAGCAGCGCACCGCAGTAGCCAATTAGCGTGTTTAGTCGCTCAGCAGCCGCAGTTTGCCTCGCCTGTGCTGTCGCTGGCTGCTTCGCAGCCTGCAAAAACGTGACATCTGTCCTCAATAACCGCAGTTGCTTGTGAATTTCCGTCAAATAGGACTGCTCTGGAGGCGTTTCTGAGGCGTATAACTCACAACTGTTAGCTTTCATAATCTGGTTTCCGAAAAATTGTTGCACTTTTGTGTATTCTGCAGCCAGCGCAGCCCGATCGAGATTTTCCTGTGCAGCAGTTCTTTGTAGCTGTTCGAGTGCTTGCTGTAATTCTTGGTAGCACTGGCGGCGGTCTTCGGACAATATCATGATTTTGTAAACAAATTTTTCTTTATAATCAAAGTAGATTCTTGCTTAAGCTTTGCTCATATTAAGGGAAGCCGTGCATTTTTGCAGCAATTCCCTGTTTGTTGAGAAAATTTCATCACCCTGGTGGCGTGACTCGATCGGTCTAGCTCGTGCTTTTAGTTTAGCGTTGCCTGTGAATGCCGATCGCCCGCTACCTCCAACAACAGGGACTGCGCCCCCGACTCCGCGTCATGGTCGATCCTCAAATTGTAGACTTTTGTTCGAGATCCCAGATTGCATCTGTAAAGTCAATCTCAAATCTCAAATCTTGAATGCCCCAATCGACTGACCTCAACTGCTGCCGCCAAAATATTCTTATTTTACCCGATCGACCGATCTAATCCGCGACAGTGGAGTCAATATATTTTCCTACCTGCGAGGGGGGGAAACTCAAAATTAAATCGATATAGTTAAGACAAAAATCGATTATTTTTGAGAATTGCCAATTGTGGCATTCAATTAGTTTAGTATTGCTAAACACATAATTTCGGAAATTCAACCGAACGCCGGCTTTTAACCATTTGTATTTCTAATTTTTCAAGGTGTACCCGATGAACGCAAACACTCTGACTGCCTCTCCTTCGATCGATCCTGCCGTCGTTCCCGATTGGCTGCAAGAATGCCTGAATGGTCGATCGCAGACTGATGCGGCCCCTAACGCCAATTGCTCGACTGACAACAGTTTAATTTGTCGGGCCTTTGAATTTGCCCGCGACTTGCACGAAGGACAGTACCGCAAATCGGGAGAACCTTACATTTGCCATCCCGTAGCTGTAGCTGGGATACTCCGATATATGGGCGGCAACAACGTCATGATTGCCGCCGGTTTTCTCCACGATATTGTTGAAGATACAGATATTACTCTCGAAGAAATAGAACAGCGGTTCGGCGCAGAAGTGCGACAATTAGTCGAAGGTGTCACCAAACTTTCTAAATTTAATTTTTCCAGCAAAACAGAGCGCCTTGCTGAAAATTTTCGCCGAATGTTTCTCGCAATGGCTAAAGATATTCGCGTGATTGTAGTCAAACTAGCAGACAGACTGCACAACATGAGGACTTTGGAGCATTTGTCTCCAGAAAAGCAGCGCAGTATTGCCCTAGAAACCCGAGATATTTTTGCTCCCCTGGCGAACCGTTTGGGTATCGGGCGCTTTAAGTGGGAATTGGAAGATTTAGCGTTTAAATACCTGGAACCGGATGCTTATCGCGAAATTCAAGACTTGGTGGCAGTCAAGCGGGCCGATCGAGAAACTCAACTCGCAGAAGTCACAGATAGTTTGCGAGAAAAGCTTGACAAATTAGGCATTAAATGCTACGAAGTTAGCGGCCGTCCCAAACATTTGTACGGGATTTACGGGAAGATGCAGCGCCGGCAAAAAGGGTTTAACCAAGTGTACGATATTGCTGCGGTGAGGATCATAGTAGAAAGCAACGATGACTGTTATCGCGCATTGGCGATCGTCCACGATTCATTCCGCCCGATCCCCGGTCGATTTAAAGATTATATCGGTTTACCAAAAGCCAACCGCTATCAATCCTTGCACACCGGAGTCATCGGCACCAGCGGCCGCCCCATCGAAGTACAAATTCGCACAGTAGCAATGCACCACATTGCAGAATACGGGATCGCCGCCCACTGGAAATACAAAGAAACCGGCGGTTCTAGCACCGCAGTCACCGGCGACGACGAAAAATTTACTTGGCTGCGACAACTCCTAGAATGGCAAAGCGACCTCAAAGACGATCGCGAATATTTACAAAGTATTAAAGACAACTTATTCGACGAAGATATCTACGTTTTTACTCCCAACGGAGACGTAATTTCACTCAACACCGGCTCAACACCCGTAGATTTTGCTTACCGCATTCACACAGAAATTGGCAATCGCTGCACCGGCGCGAGAGTCAACGGGCGGATGGTAACACTAGACAAGGTATTAAAGAACGGCGACATAGTAGAAATATTGAACCAAAAAAACGGCCATCCCAGCTCCGACTGGCTGAATTTTGTCAAAACAAACGGAGCAAAAAACCGAATTCGGCAATGGTTGAAGCGATCGCACCGAGATGAAAACCTCGCTCGCGGGCGGGAATTGCTAGAAAAAGAATTAGGCAAAAACGGCTTAGAATCCTTGCTGAAATCCGAACCCATGCAATCAGTAGCTCAGCGCTGCAACTACCACAGCGTCGAAGACTTAATCGCCGGTTTGGGCTACGGCGAAGTCACCCTAAACCTCGTAGTAAATCGCCTGCGAGATTTAGTCAAAGTGCAGCAAAAAATAGAATCTGCTCCCGGAGGAACCCAGGAAATCCCCCTGCTAATACCTGCATCGACGGCACCGAAACCCGTACCTAGTTCGTCTCCGAGCAAATCGCCGATCGCAGGTGTAGAAGGATTGCTCTACCATATAGCAGGCTGTTGCTGTCCCATTCCCGGCGAATCAATTATTGGAGTAGTGACTCGCACTCGCGGCATTTCCATTCACCGCCAAGGTTGTTCCAATGTTGAAAACGTACCGGGAGATAAATTAGTTCCCGTGAGTTGGAATTCCAGCAACCGCAACGAATCTCGCCCCAATACTTATCCGGTAAATATTCAAGTTGAAGCCCTAGATCGAGTCGGAGTTCTCAACGATGTTTTATCGCATTTAAAAGACAACAAAGTCAACGTCCGCAGCGCCCAAGTCAAAACCTATCCCGGATTCCCCGCATTAATTGACTTGTGCATGGACATCCAAGATAAAGAACAGTTCGAGCGGACTTGTATGCAAATTAAAAAAATGAGCGATATTTTGAATTTGCGGCGGCTGAGTGAAGGGACTTAAGAGGAGAGTCTAACTGTATTGTAGGGTGCGCTATTCGCACCCGATCGCTAGCTGAGGAGAGGTTGAACCCCATGAATTTTCAAAGGCTAAGAAAAGTGTTACTCAGGTTCATGAGGTTCCAATACCAGTCTAATTCCATCAAGAATTTGACGAATTCGCTCGGCAGAGAGTGTGCCAATTTTCTCACCTAACTGAGATTTACTGATAGTCAAAATCTGCGAGACGTTAACAACACTCTTTTCTGGTAAATCAGCTTCTCCTGCTTCTAACAGGACATTTCCTGGTGAATTCGCCCGTCTTAGATTTGAAGTAAGCACACAAACAACAACTGTATTAATGCGGGAACGATTGAATAAATTGTTTTGAATGATTACATGGGGATGGACATAACCGAGTTCTGAACCTGAAGGCTCATCAAGTTCAATCCAAAAAATATCACCTTGATTTATTACCATTCCCCTTCCACCAGCCTGCGATGAGATCGACTCATCTTGCGAAGCAAAACTTGTTCTTCTTCAGAAAGAGGTGCTTCGCAAGCAGCATTAATTTTTTCTAACAGTTGTTGATTTTCGCGGCGGCGGATAAATTCTTCAAGCGCTATTTCGATCAAAAAACTCTGCGAAATTTGCATTTCGCCAGCTAATATTTCGGCTTGTTCAAATAGAGATGCTGGCAATGAGATAGCAGTTTTGACAGTTGTCATAGCTCTATACCTTCATTTATTTATATGAGTCTAACTCATAGTATACCTAATCACAATACTCTCCAGCAAACAGACAGAAGAATGAAACCCTTTATTTCGCGGGAGTCGCAGGCTTTGAGTCGCCCAACTTTTGCTGCAAAAACTGCCGCGCCACTTGGGCGGCATCCTCCTGTTTTCCATCAACTTGATAGTTGAGTTTTCGCATATCTTCCTCCGAGATTTTGCCGCCCAACTCTGCTAGCACTGGACGCAATTCTGGGTATTTTTCCAAAATTTGCGATCGCACAACCGGAACAGCTTCGTAGGGTGGAAAATAGTTTTTGTCATCTTTCAGGACTACTAAACGCAAACTTTGAATCAAACCATCCGTCGTATTACCGGCAATCACATCTACTTCTTTTTGTTGCAGCGCTTGATAAAGCAATCCTAACAGCAACTCCTTCGGTTCTTCGGCAAATTTAATCCCGTAAGTTTTAGCTAATCCGGGAAATCCATCTTCTCTCTCTTTGAATTCCGGGCCGAAACCCGCGCGCAATTTTGGTGCAGCTTTTCCTAGTTGCGAGAGAGTTTGCAAGTTGAGTTTTTTGGCATCGTCTCCCCGCATAATAATCGCAAAACTGTTATTAAATCCCAGGGGTTCAGTCAATTCTGCTTGAAACTGTTTGGGATATTCTTGTTTGAGGTAATCGAGGACTTTTTGGGAGTCAGAAATTGGCTTTTGTTTGAGAATGTTGGTAAAACCTGTACCAGTATATTCGACGTACAAGTCGATTTTACCCGTTGCTAGGGATTGATGGCAAAGCGAGCCTCCGAGGTTGAGTTTGCGTTCTACTTTGATATCTGTTTTGGTTTCGATGTGAATAGCTAAAATTTCTGCTAGGATGACTTGTTCTGTAAAGTCTTTGGAACAAATAACAATTTGTTTTTGAGAACTAGAATTGCAGCTTGTGACTGCAAACAAGCAAAGTAATGATAAACAGGAAGATAAAAAATGGCTTTTTGATATTTTCATTTTTTTATTGTAACATTTATATATATAGATACAGGAGAAAATATGCTATTGAGTGTCAGCGATATTATCGGCCAGCAGCGACAATTTTTTGCGACTGGAAAAACTAAAGATGTGGATTTTAGAATCGAACAACTCAAACATCTCAAAAGTGCGATCGAACTCAATCAATCACGAATAGTCGCTGCTGTCAAGGCAGACTTGAATCGACCGGAGTTTGAGGCTTATTTTGAAATTGCATCCATTGCCGAAGTTAATTATGCCATCAAAAACCTGAAATCTTGGGTAAAACCGAAAAAAGTGCCAACTTCGATCGACCAATTCCCCGCATCAGCCCGCATTTACCCTGAACCTTTAGGCGTAGTTTTGATCGTCGGGCCTTGGAATTACCCATTTCAGCTCATGATATCACCTTTAGTCGGGGCGATCGCCGCCGGCAACTGCGCCATCCTCAAACCTTCAGAAATCGCCTCGCACACCTCCGAAGTTGTCGCCGACATGATTTCCAAAACCTTCGATCCCGCCTACGTAGCAGCCGTCGAAGGAGGAGTCGAAATCAGCAAACAATTGCTAGCCGAAAAATTCGACCACATCTTCTTTACCGGAGGCACAAAAATCGGTAAAATAGTCATGGAAGCTGCGGCCAAACACCTGACACCTGTAACATTAGAATTGGGCGGCAAAAGTCCTTGCATTGTAGACTCAGATATTCAGATTGAATACACCGCAAAACGCATTGCGTGGGGCAAATTTATCAATGCCGGTCAAACTTGTATCGCTCCAGATTATCTGTTAGTTGACAAAAAAATTAAACCGGATTTGATGTCAGCAATTAAAACAGCACTTCACGAATTTTACGGCGAAGATCCTCAGCAAAGCCCGGACTATTCGCGAATTATCAATCAGCATCATTTAAAACGTTTGGTAGAGTTTATCAAAGATGGGGAAATTGTCGCGGGCGGCAAAAGTAACGCCGAAGATAGATATATTTCGCCTACGGTAATTGACAAGGTTTCTTGGGATTCGCCGGTGATGCAAGATGAGATTTTTGGACCGATTTTGCCCGTTTTGGAGTATGATGATTTCGGGGAGGCGATCGCCCAAATCAACGCCCGCCCCAAACCGTTAGCTTTGTATTTGTTCTCGAAGGATAAAGAGAAACAACAGCGAGTTTTGCGCGAAACTTCATCAGGTGGACTTTGTATTAACGACACGGTAATGCAAGTGGGAGTGACAACTTTGCCTTTTGGAGGAGTTGGCGACAGCGGGATTGGAAGTTATCACGGGAAAGCAAGTTTTGATACTTTTTCGCATTACAAAAGCGTGCTGCAAAAGTCTTTTTGGCTGGATTTGAAATGGCGGTATGCTCCCTATAAGGGTAAGTTGGATTTGATTAAAAAGGCGATCGGTTGAGCGATCGGATAATTGTTTGAATATAATCTGGGTGTAATTTCACCAATATCTACAATACAAATAAGATAGCGGTCTAATTCCGCCCAGATTATAATAGTATTGTCGGGCTATCCAACTTAATACACTGACACTATCTTTTAGCATATTTTCGCTAAACAGCAATTTATGGAATCTTTAGCAAAAGAACGCTGTGCCGCCTGCCGCCGAAACTCTCCGCGCGTCACAGCTTACGAAATTGTCCAACTCAAACATCAAATTCCCGACTGGAATTTTATCGAAAAAAATGGCGTTCCCCAGTTAGAACGCACCTACAAATTCCCGGATTTCAAAAGTGCGATCGCCTTTACAAACAGCGTCGCCGAAGCCGCAGAAACTGAAGGACATCACCCGGCGCTGTTAACCGAGTGGGGGAAAGTTACCGTTACTTGGTGGACTCACGCGATTTCTGGATTGCACCGCAATGATTTTATCATGGCGGCGAAAACAGATGCGATCGCCAATCAATTCCTAACCTAAAATCAGATTTATCGGCTGAAAATAGTCTCAGAAATCATCGCTCCGGGCTCTGGTGAATGGGATTGATTTGTATTCAAAAACTCCAGATTTAGCCGGTAGCCGACATTTCGCACAGTTTGAATTAGGCTCGGTTGTCGCGGGTCGATTTCGATTTTTTTACGCAAAGAGAGTACGTGAGTGTCGATCGTCCGGGGGTTGTCAATAGCATCAGGCCAGGCCCGGCGCAACAAATCCGATCGCGACAGCGGCACTCCGCCAGCTTGAGCCAGCACGTACAGCAGGCTGAATTCTTGAGGAGTCAGCTCGATGTTTTCCTCGTACAATCTGACTCGGCGCTGCACCAAATCAATTTTTAGCAGCCCGCATTCCAGCATCGCCGGCGGTATCATCGTGCGGTTGCGGCGCATCAGAGCCTCCACCCTGGCCATAAACTCTTGCATCCCAAACGGTTTAGTCAGGTAATCGTCAGCCCCCGACTTCAAACCTTCCACAATATCCGCTTCCGTATTCCGCGCCGACAGCATCAAAATCAGCGATTGCTGCTGCTTCCCCAGCCAGCGACAAAATTCTAAACCGTCCCCATCGGGCAATTGGGCATCCAGAATGACTAGGGTTGGCTGACGGCTGAAAAATATTTCCCTAGCGTGACTGATATCCGCCGACTGGTGCACCCAGTGACCGACTTGCTGTAAATGCCAGCCCAAGAGCGATCGCAGGTGCGGATTTCCTTCAACAATCGAAATACTTACAGATCCCACAGCGGCGAGCTTCCCTTATCACTAATGGCTACCAGGTTAACAGAGCTTTTGTCAAGGTTTTGTAACCATCGCTACTCAAGCCTTAGCTCTATTTATAGAGGCGAACAAACCGATAGTATGAATTTTAAAGATTTTGTCAAGTTGGGATCGTCAGCCCGCAGAAAGGTTAAATCATTCTGGCGGTGAGTTTACAATAAAAATAAGACAGCCTACAGCCGATCGACCCTATGCCCCAACCACCTGCTTTTACCGAACCCCGCGACAGGGCCCCTAGTGCTAGGAGGTTGACAAATCGCGCAACAGAAACTAAAATTCCTCCAACCGTTCGCTCGGTAGCCGGAACACTCACCCAGTGCGCTCATCAAATTCACCAACATCCCGACTCTACTAAACGCGCAGCGAATTATTTAGGTGCGCGCCAAAAAGTCCAGCCACTGCATTGCAGCGAGTGAAATTTTTTATGGAGGGTAGCCTGTTGAGCAGGGTAAAAACTTTTATTTAGCAATTGCCTCTCTTGTGAGCAACAAGCCCAGCCATCGAGGCTATTCCTAAATCCCGCCGTCATTATACACCACAAAGGATTTCTAACTCACACCATGTTACAAGATACCCAAACAATCCGGCACTACCAAAAACTCACCGATGCCCTCGTCGAAATGTGGAATAGAGGTTATCGTTTCGATGAGTTGCGCCTTTACTTAGATGGCTACCTCGCAGCCCTGCGACATTGTAACAGCCTGGAACCCTATCTGATTCACAGATTAGAGGAAGAAGCAGCGCGTTACATTCACGATCCGTCAAATTTTGAAATGCCACAGACACAGACACAAACTGAAGCAGACTACTATTAAATAGTAAATTCGGTTTAATAAACCCTTGATTATTTGGGAATTGGGCATCGGGAATTGGGCGTCGGGAATTGGTTGTTTGTTATTTCTTCCTTCTTCCTTATTCCTTCTTGCCGATCTCCGTTACATCCGTTATATCCGTTACATCCGCCCTTAGGAATCCGTTGCCGAACTTGCTTCTGCGGTAAATCAACCTAGTTCAACGTAAAACCCGATCGCTGTTAAGCCGTTGCAGCATTTAAATTGAATGTCAAAAAAAAAATCAAAGTCTTGTGGGGTGTCCCGCCCGCTCTGAATATGCAATTTAAATGCGTGACAGCTTATATCCCCGACTTATTTAATAAGTCGGGGATATGTTTGTTTTGTCTAATTTTAAGAAGCCAAAGCAACTTCTACAATTTCTTGCAATTCGCCCTTTTGATACATCTCGATCATAATATCCGAGCCGCCAAGAAACTCGCCGTTGATATAAACTTGGGGAATTGTCGGCCAGTTGGAATACTCTTTAACGCCTTGACGAATTTCCTGGTCTGCTAACACATCTACAGTTTCGTAAGGCACTCCCAAAGTATTGAGAATTTGCACCACGGTATTAGAAAAACCGCACTGGGGCATTAATTTATTGCCCTTCATAAACACCATGATTTTGTTTTGCTTAACCAAGCCGTCAATTCTTTCCTGTGCTGTAGTCATGGTAGCTCCTAATATTGTTTGAATTTTTTTAAACGTTGACAGTTGTTTCTCAGGGCGCAGAAACCTGGTTTTTGGAGAAAATTTCTCGTTAAAACCATAGATTCCGGTTAAGAAAACTGGTTTCTTTGGTTTCCAATTATTTCTCTAGCAACTCTTGACACAAGCACAAACTTGTGATTTCCAGAGAGCAGATCAACAATTAAGCCGCTGGACTTTTCGCTGCCCATTCTGCAGGAGTTAAGGTTTCCAAGGCCAAAGCGTGGATAGCTTCACTAGCCATTGCCTGTTTGAGAGCGCCGTAAACCAGTTGGTGCTGCTTTACTCGACTTTTGCCTTCAAAGGCGGCAGAGACTACTCTCGCCTGGTAGTGGTCGCCGCCGCCGGTCAAATCGTCAACTTGTATCTTAGCGTCGGGCAATTCTGCCTTAATCATTTCTGCTACTTGAGACGGTGTAACCATTGGTATTTGTGATAAAGGGCTATATTGAGTATTTTAGTGGAACTATTTGTTAGACGATCGCGGTTGATTTGCAGCAGGCCGCGGATAGGGCGCATCCACAAAACCCAATTCTAGTAACTGCTGGTAAGCTTTTTTGCCCAAGTCGCGAGTTGGCTGCTGCGATCGAATAATCTGAATCAGTAGGGGGACAGCCAGTTCCGGCTTGTTTTGCGCCCGGTGTACCAAAGCCAGCCGGTAGGTAGCTTCGTCGCGCATTTGGGCTGTTTCCACAGCTTTGGTGCGGTTGCTGTCGGCCAAGCGGACATCAATTCCAGCAAAACTGCTGCTGAGTTGTTGGTAGAAGTTGGATAGTTGATTGAAAATTTGGCGGGATTCTTGGAGCTTTTGAGCGGCAACAGTATAATTTTGACTGGAAATAGCACCGCTGGCTTCTGTCATCAAGCGCTGACCTCCGGCAACGCTCAGCAGGCTGCTGTCTTGGGTCAGAGGGCGGAGGTTGTTGGGGTCTGTGGGGTCGTCGGCGGGATCGACTTGCTGTTGGTTATCTGGCCGAGAAGGTTGTTGTGCTTGGGCTTGGAGCGGTTGCAACAGGGTCAAAACTGCGATCGCCCCGATCGTCATCCGGGCAGTGAAGCGAAGCCAGCAAACAGTTCCAGAATATACCATGAAATTACTTTGCGCCCAGCGCACTTTAAAAAGATATTTAGCTTGAGCCGATCTTACCATTGGCGATCGCAACCGGCTAAGTATACACCAATTTTGTGTAAATGTCAAAGAGGGCGATCGGGCAAAAGGCTCTTTTGGAAAAATGAGAGTAGAGACTTGACAGCAAGTTCTCGTTGTGAGAACATGGAGGTGTCGTGTAAAAACGGTACCCGAATGAAACTAAAGTCCATAAGAAATCTTCTGAGTGCGATCGAACCCTACGGTGAGGTCTCAAGTGCGATAGCAGCCTGGTGCAAGGTCATGGAAGACAACGATTGGAAATCGCCAGAAGATATCCGACAGGGGTATTCTAAATCGGTCGATCGAGTCTGTGGATATACGATATTTAATATTAAAGGCAATCAGTATAGATTAATTGTACAAATTAACTATAGCACCGGATATGTACTTTTTAAGAAATTTTTAACCCATGCCGAATATAGCAAAATTAACTGGAATGATGAAAATGAAGTCAAGGAAAAAATAGGTTGATCATCCAGTAAATACATCGGCAATTATTACAGACTATCTGATGTCTTCAATAAATTTAAAAAATCACTTTAATGGTTAAAAGCATGATACATAGAAACAAACACCCACCTTCTATTTGAGAACCCTGTCTAAGTAAGCAAGCAAAGGAATGAGAAATGAGCATCACAATTGAAAAAACAGCTTACGGTCAACTGCTGGCGAAATCACAGCCTAAGCCAATCCTGAACGAAGAAGATTACGATCTTGCGCTTGCAGAATTAGGCTCTCTGATGTCTAAGGAAGAATTAACACTAGAAGAAGAAACTTTACTGAGTCTCTGGGGGCTGTTGATCGAAGAATACGAATCAAAATATTACCCAATTCCAGAAGCGACTCCCCAGGATGTTCTATTGCATCTCATGGAAGTTCGCGAACTCAAACAAGCCGATTTAGTGGGTGTGATTGGTTCCAAAGGAGTAGTCTCTGAGGTGGTTAATGGAAAACGGGCGATTAGCAAGGCGCAAGCTAAGGCGCTGGGAGAATTCTTTAATGTTAATCCTAGCGTGTTTATTTGAGATAAGAGATAAGACGGCGGTTGAAACCGCTTCTACAAAGACAAAACCTGCCTCCGCAGGTTGAAGAGACTAGGCGGTTTCAAACACCCGTTATTCTGCATCAAAATTAAACAGGAACATTTCTGATGGTACAACCAAGCAAACCAACCTCCGACACTCTCCAAAACTATCAAGGTATTGGAGTTCCCGAAGAAAGTCTGGCAGTGATTTTGCAGCGGGGCGGCGATGAATTGCTGCTGTCAAAAGTTCCCAATCGCTTTACAGTCCGCCCATCATCGATAGCATCAGCCTCAAACAATTGGGCTGCCACAACTGGGGCAAAACTCAACCGCCGCATCGGGCAAAGTAATCTCGAAGAGTATCTCGTCGGGCCAGAAAACCTAGATGCAGCAATGCAAGCAGCCCGCGCTAGCGATGCTGTAGCTTTTGCCAGCCATGTTTATTGTCCGGCGAACAATCCGAGTACATTCTTTTATTTGACAGACCAAATTACTATTCAATTTGGCGAACAAGTAGACGAACTATCGCGAAAGTCGATCGCCCGTGCAGCAAATTTAACAATAGTCCGGTCAGTCTCAGGAATTCCCAACACCTTTGTCTGTGAAGTCAACAAACAAGCAACAGAAAACCCGGTCAAAATTGCCAACCGCCTGACAAGATATCCCGAAGTTCTGATCGCTGAACCCAATATTTTAGTAGAAACTCAGCAGCATTATAAACCCCGCGATCCGTTTTATCCCCAACAGTGGTATCTCAACAACCGAGGCGGCAACGAACTTGTCGGCGACGCTCAAATTTATGCAGAAGCGGCTTGGGATATGACTCGCGGCGCGCGATCGATCGTAATTGCGATCGCCGATGATTCAGTAGACTTGACACATCCCGATTTTCAAGGCCAAGGCAAAATCGTCTCACCCATCGATTTCAAAGACGGCGACACTTCCCCGATGCCCGTTGCCGAATCGGACAACCACGGCACAAGTTGCGCCGGTGTCGCCGCAGCAGAAGAAAACGGCAAAGGCATTGTCGGAGTCGCCCCCGGATGCGCCCTGATGCCCATCCGTACTAGCGGTTTTCTCGATGACGAGTCGATCGAAAAAATATTCAATTGGGCAGTGGAAAAAGGCGCAGCCATCATCTCTTGCAGTTGGGGCCCAGGGGCAGTTTACTATCCCCTTTCCCTGCGCCAGAGTGCCGTCATCACCAAAGCCGCCACCCAAGGGCGGGGCGGTAGAGGCTGCGTGATTCTGTTCGCTGCGGGCAATGCCAACCGCCCTGTCAACGGTACTGTAGATGAGAAAGGCTGGCCGAATAACATTTTGGGCGATCGAACTAAATGGCTGGCAGGATTTGCCGTACATCCCGATGTGATTGCGGTGTCTGCTTCCACTTCCCTCAACAAAAAAGCAGCCTACAGCAATTGGGGCAACAGCATTTCGGTGTGCGCCCCCAGCAACAACGCGCCGCCGGGAACTTGGCTGCCAGAAACCGGATTTATTGCGACTGCGCCGGAAGTGACGCAGTATTTGCCCGGTTTGGGGGTGTTTACTGCCGATCGAGGCGGTGTTGCCGGCTACGATCCGGGGGACTACACCAATACCTTTGGCGGCACTTCCAGCGCCACTCCAGTAGTCGCTGGAGTGGCAGCTTTGGTGCTTTCTGCCAACCCCCGTTTGACGGCGCGGGAAGTGCGGGGAATTCTCGAACAAACTGCTGACAAAATTGTCGATTCCGATCCCGATCCGCAGTTGGGCAATCGCATGGGAAATTATGATGCTAATAACCGCCGCAGCGATTGGTTTGGTTACGGGAAAGTGAATGCTTTGAAAGCTGTGCAAGCTGCGGTGAGAAAGGGCGGCGGTAATCCGAATATTGGCGGTGCGAGGTTTAGCGATATTTCTGGACATTGGGCGGAGAAGTTTATTGAGGCTTTGGCTGCGGGGAATATAATTAGCGGTTTTCCTGACGGTTCTTTTAAACCTGATGACAGTTTAAATCGCGCTCAATATGCGGCGCTTTTGGTGAGTGCGTTTAGTCCGATTCCGCAGCGGTTGGCGACAAATTTTATTGATGTTTCTGCTAGTTTTTGGGCGAGAAGTGCGATCGAACGGGCGAATCGGGCGGGGTTTTTGTCTGGGTTTCCGGGGTTGAAGTTCGGCCCGAATCAGAATTTGACTAAGACTGAGGCGATCGTATCTTTGGTTAACGGTTTGGAACTTAAGGGCGGCAATCCCGATGTTTTGAAAGTTTACACCGATCGATCGCAAATTCCTAATTTTGCTTTAAGCGCCGCAGCCACAGCAACTGCTTTGAAGATTGTAGTAAACTATCCGGCGCGCGATCGGCTTTCGCCGCAGCGGGAGATTACCCGCGCCGAGATTTCGGCTTTAATTTACCAGACGTTGGTAGCAATTAATCGCGCTAGGGCGATCGATTCTCCTTACATCGTCTAGTCAATAAATCAACAATAATTATTCTAGGGGCGAGTTTACCAACAATCTATAATATCAGCCATAGAACCCGTAAACCCGCCCCGCCCCAACCCACATTTTGCGATCGACAGACTCAATAAATATCTGGCAAAATTCACTTTTTAAGCAGGAAAATATCTGCGTCAATCTGTGTTTGTCTGCCTTGAATCTGCGGTTACTCTATCAATCCAATTTTCAACCTCGAAAATCCCCCAAAGCCTTCAATGCAAACTGTGGTAAAGCCAACATCCTGCGCCAGCGCCAAGGTTCTTGATAAAGCCGGTACAACCATTCTAAATGATTGTCGCAAAACCAAGCCGGCGCGCGGTCTTTGGTTCCCGCCCAAATATCGAAACTGCCGCCAACTCCCACCCAAATAGACTGCGGACAAAGGTGTCGGTTTTCCGCAATCCAAAACTCTTGGCGAGGCACTCCCAAGCCTACAAAAATCAGTTTTGGCTGCATTTTTTTCAGGCTGTCACAAAATTCTTGTTCTTCATCAGCAGAAAGATAGCCATGTTGAGCAGAAATCGACAATCCTTTCACTTTTTGCTGCCAATTTTCTGCCGCCTTCGCCGTCACTCCCGGCGCACCTCCAAAGAAAAATATCGGTTCGGAATCGGGCAATTTTCCGGCTTCTTGCAGCAGCGATTCTGCTAGTTCAATCCCCGGATAGCGCTTTGCCGATTTGCCCCGCATTCGCAAGTACAGCACTACTCCCGAACCGTCTGGAATCACGAGTTCTGCAGAGCGAATTACATCGCCTAATGCCTGATTTTTCTCGGCTTGCATTGCCATTTCAGCATTTAGTGTCACGACGTGACTTCCTAAGCCTTGATGCAGGCGCTCTATCAGCCAACCTGCGTAATCGTCTAATATGTGAACTGGTAGTCCCAGCACTGAAAATTGCGGGCGCGATCGATCCATATTTCTTTCTGTGAGATTTCTACACACCTAGTTATTTAAATTAGCTTAGTTTGGCGATCGATGCTAGACTACTTTTGAACGAAAAAAATCCGGTTTGTGCCACAAAGATTTTGGTAAGTCATCATTCCGTGGCCCAGGAACCGTTTTTTTGTACGCGACGCGCAAGTCCATTAGAGTTAGGCTGCTAAGTGCGATCGCTCATTAACGTTCAATTTTCTTGACAGAGCCGTCAGCGTACCATTCCATCGGCACGAGTTCAATTTTACCATTAACCTTCACTGTAGAGTAGACAATTTTTACAAAAGGAACGCGGTTATTATTGTTCTTGTTGCGGCTGGACATGACAATCACCTTGTTTTGTTGTTGGCAGAATCGGAGCAGTGATAGAATCTCTGATATATTTAAAAGTCTATTCACCGCAATTGAACTCGCATCAGGAAAACCAAGGAAAACGAAATGGCGATCGCAACAAAAGAGCGACAAACGAAGTTAGATCATTACTACCAGCAAATCAAAAACGTTATCCTCAAGCGCCAGAACCCAATTACCGGCTTGCTTCCGGCGAGTACCGCCGTTAACGCTCACGGCGACTACACCGATGCTTGGGTGCGGGATAATGTGTACAGCATTTTGGCAGTTTGGGGTTTGGGTTTAGCTTACCGCAAAATTGACGGCGATCGCGGTAGAACCTTTGAACTCGAACACAGCACAGTCAAATTGATGCGCGGCTTGCTGTTTGCGATGATGCAGCAATCGAGCAAAGTCGAACGTTTTAAAAATACTCAGTTGCCGCTAGATGCCCTGCACGCTAAATACAATACTCAAACTGGTAGTATTGTTGTTGGCGATGACCAATGGGGACATTTACAGTTAGATGCTACATCTATATTTTTGTTGATTCTTGCTCAAATGACGGCTTCGGGATTGCATATAATTTTTACAATCGATGAAGTCAATTTCGTGCAAAATTTAGTCTACTACATTGGTAGAGCTTACCGCACTCCCGATTACGGAATTTGGGAAAGAGGCAATAAAGTTAATCGCGGCAATGCAGAATTAAATGCTAGTTCGGTTGGCATGGCAAAAGCAGCGCTGGAAGCAATAAATGGATTGGATTTGTTCGGAGTTAACGGTTCTCAAACATCAGTGATTCACGTTTTACCCGATGAAATTGCCAGAAGCCGCGTAACTTTAGAATCGCTTTTGCCTCGGGAATCTAGTTCAAAAGAAGTAGATGCAGCTTTATTGAGCGTGATTAGTTTTCCGGCTTTTGCTGTGGAAGATAAAGAATTAGTAGAACGAACTAGAAATAAAATAATCGACAAATTGCAAGGCAATTACGGCTGCAAGCGGTTTCTGCGGGACGGACACCAAACAGTTTTGGAAGATGCCGATCGCCTGCATTACGAACCGACAGAATTAAAGCAGTTCGAGCATATAGAATGCGAGTGGCCGCTATTTTTCACTTATTTATTCTTGGACGGCCTATTTCAGGGAAATCAAGCCCAAGTGCAGGAGTACCAGCAGCGTTTGGAATCTCTAGCAGTCGATCGCTCTGGTTTGCCACTACTACCAGAATTGTACTACGTCCCCGCCGAAAATATAGAAGCAGAAAAGCTCAATCCCCGCAGTCAGCAGCGCCTACCCAATGAAAATGTTCCCCTAGTTTGGGCGCAAAGTTTGTATTTTCTCGGTCAATTACTCAACGAAGGATTAATCGCAGTTGGCGATATTGACCCCTTGGGAAGACACCTGTCAGTGGGCGGGCACAGAGAACCTTTAGTGCAAATTGCCCTGTTAGCTGAAGACAAAGATTTGCAAGCAGAATTAGCCACCAACGGTATTGCAGCGCAAACTCCAAAACAGGTAGAACCAATTCAAGTCCGCCAAGCCAAAGAATTATCCGCTATTTACGCGGAGATTGGACGCAACGATTCACTAGGCTTAACAGGCCGCCCCGTGCGCCGTTTGCGGAGTTTGACGACTTCCCGGGTGTTCAAAATTCGCGGAGAGGCGATCGTATTTCTTCCCTCATTCTTGGACAGAGAAGAATTTTACCTAACTCTAGACTACCATTTTCTAGTATCTAAAATTCAAAGCGAAATAGCTCACATTCACCGCCATTGGTATCAGTTGGGACGACCCACGGTAACGCTGATGCTGACTCACGCGATGCTCGAAACCGGCCGCGAAGCACTGCTGGAATTGATGAAGCAACTCCGCGACGGAAACTCAGGAAATACGCCTGTCAAACTCGGAAATCTTAACCAGTTAATGCTGACTGCTGGCACAGAGAGAATAGATTTCATGCAATATTTTGAATTCACTGAATCTCCAGTGACAGGTGCAGTAGAAACCCCCACCTATCTGAGTTACAATCCCGAAAAAACTTGGCCATTGGGTCATACCCAAGAATTTAAATTAGAGTGCGAAACTAATCCTCAATTATTGCTCACCAGCCTGCAAAAATCAGAGAATTTGTACGAACAAATTGAGTTGCTGCATACGCTGATTCGCCTCAAAGGATTAAACTTTGATACAGGATTTGGCGGCGCGGAAGCAACTGTTGAAGTTGTGGATTTACTCAACGAAGTTTATACAAAAGCTGGAGAAAGTTCGCAATCAAAAATTCAATGGGCCGTTGTCCGTCACGCTGCTGGATTGCTGGACAAAGTTGATATCAGCTTGTCGGATGCAGTGACAGACATTTTGGTGAAGCAAAAACAGATTGCTGTCGGGAAAGCCTACAGCGAAGATTCGCTGATTTCGCGACCTGGTTCTTACACGGAAATCATGGACAAAATTCGCGAATTCTGTGGAGAGGACGTTCGCGATAGAGTTCTCACTCAAGAAATTCTGATTTACTTAGGCTTGCTAATTAAAGCCGAACCGCAGTTGTTTAAAGGGTTGCTAACTCTGAGAGTGAGTTACTTTATTTTGCTGTTAACTAGCGAATTAGCCCGCGAATTGCGAGTTACGCAAAATGAAGCTTACGAATATTTAATGCAGCTAAGTCCCTTTGAAATTAAAAATCGCCTGCGCCAAGTATTGGCAGAATATGAGGAAATGAATCAAATCCTCAAACAGCAAGAATCACTGCGTGTCAAACAGCCGGAAAAAGATATTGAATGGGTAGTCGCGCCCGTGTTTGAGGAACCCAAAATGCCTGCGGGTGGATGGCGGCGCAAGCGGCAAATGGAAGGTGCAGTCAACCGCGTACCGAAGGATTTTTATCCGAGTGTTTGGGGATTGCTGCGGCACTGCAAAGGCTTGATTATTGGCGATAAATTAGAGCGTCGAAATCGCTTAGATAGCGATCTTATTTTAGCGGAAATGACCCCAGGCGAAAAAAATTTCGCGCTCCAAATCGAGCATTTGCTAAACAAAATTGTAGCGCCGGAATACCGACAAGTCAATATTGAGGCGCTGATGGAGTTGGCGGCGCTCGCGCAGCGCAACCCAGAATTGAAAGTAGAAGAATACATTGTTTTAGATGTATTAGTCGGTCACGCGGTGCGGCTTAATTGGCTGGGAAGACACTCGGAAAGAGCGGACAGGTACGATGAAGATAAGGCGGCGGCGTGGCAAGGTTTTTACAATACTTCGCCCTACGTTTGCGCGAGTCACGTACTGGATGCTTTCCGGTTCTTGACGAAGTTTGGATAGATTGAAATAAACCAAGCGTGTCACACTCAAATCGAATCCTAGGGTGCGTCAGATAAAATTGTATAACGATTGTCGAGGTTTTCCAATCTGACGTACCTTACTCAAATCGCATTGTTTATTCTTTAGCTAATTGGCTGAATACTTTGGGAAGGTAAGGTAATATAGATTTATGAAGTAGCCACGGCTTGACATGAAACTACCGGATCGCATCACAACCTATAAATACCCGATTAAAAGTCAGGTAGAACTCGAAGCGGAGTTTTATAGCTTTGCAGAAGAATGGCGTGCCCAGACAAGGATGCTGTCATTAGTTACACAAAAGTCAATGCACCCAGCTTATCAAAGAATTATTGGCATGGGACAGCCTGTTGTACCGTTGATTTTTCGCGATCTCGAACAAAAACCAGATCATTGGTTTTGGGCGTTGAGGGCAATTACTGGTGATAATCCGGTAAAGCCAGAGCAGCGCGGTCGAATGAAACAAATGGCTCAAGCTTGGATACAATGGGGAAAAGAACACGGTTATGAATGGTAGGCTGGAATATCGCAAACTCTTGAGATTTCCTAAATACCATACATATTATGAGGCTTAAACTTGTGATTAACAACAAACCGATAACTATTAGCCTCTTTGCTGGAGCTTACGGTTTAGATTTAGGTCTAGAAAAAGCAGGATTTCAGACAGTAAGTTTAGTAGAAATTGAACCTGATGCTACCAAAACTATCTCTCTAAATCGTCCTCACTTATCCCCATGTGCTGTACCGAGAGATATTTGCGAAGTCAGCGCCCAAACTCTCTTAGAAGAAGGCGGACAAATCTTAGGTTTAGATAGACCTCTGCGCGCTGATGAAGTAGATTTAGTGACCGGCGGCCCCCCGTGCCAACCCTTCAGCACAGCCGGAAAACGGGGGTCTGTTGGAGATCCGCGCGGCAGCTTATTTATGGATTTCATACGCATTGTTGATGAAATTAAACCGCGCTTTTTTATCATGGAAAATGTCAAGGGATTGCTGTCAGCTCCGATTCGACATCGACCTCACGATCGCAGAGGTTTAGGTTGCGCGCAATTAGAACATGATGAAATGCCAGGTGCAGCTTTACAAGTGATTTTGGCAGAGATGAAACGCATTGGTTATGAAGTTATGTATGATTTACTAAATACTGCTGACTACGGCGTTCCTCAAGCTAGAGAAAGAGTAATTTTTATTGGTTATAAAGGTAATGATTCAGTTACTTTGCCACTGCCAACTTACAGTCAGAAAGGTACTGCTAAAAAACCAAAATGGTTGACGATTAGAGAAGGATTAAAAGATTTAGTAGATTCTCGGCCAGAATTTGTCCCTTATTCAGAAAATCGCCTCAAGTATCTGCGTCTGTTAACAGCAGGTCAAAACTGGAGGCATTTACCCAGCGAATTACAGCAAGAAGCAATGGGAGGAGCTTATAAATCTGAAGGCGGTAAAGTTGGTTTTTACCGACGTTTGGCATGGGATAAACCGTCGCCTACTGTCACAACCAGTCCCCATCAAAAGGCTACAGATATGTGTCATCCTGATGAATTGCGTCCTTTGAGTGTCAGAGAGTGCGCGCGAATTCAAACTTTTCCAGACGACTGGGTTTTTTATGGCTCAACTGCTTCTAAATATCGGCAAATTGGGAATGCAGTTCCGGTATTATTGGGAGAGGCGATCGGTCAATACCTTTGTCAGGTAATTAAGGGCGATCGAGTTAGAGGAAGAGAAATAAGTCAACAGTTGTCTCTTTTCAGTTAGCTAATATTTAAAATAGAGTTGAGGAGAAATAAAAGTGTCAGAGCAACTTCATGAATTATTAGCATTTGTTTTAGAAAAAGAAGTAGGACTGCCTGCCAGCAAGTCTCGATCTTTCGCCAGTCATTTTGCGGAGTTAGAAGAATTTTTTAATTTACAAGCAGAAACACTCAGAAACGGCATCAGCAGCATATCTGGCAAAAGAGCTCTTAAATTTACTCCCGATGAGATTGAACGCATTTTAGCATTTACATCTTCAGGTAAGCTTTCGCTGCAACTTACTATAGCCGAAAATTTTCTAGCTAGTATCTGTCGGGACTTCACAAGGCGACAGTTAGCTATGGTTGACAATCTAACTTTAGAAAAAATTCATCCCAACCCATTTTTAATTAGGGCGTTAAATCTTGATACTCCTGCAGAAGTTGTCAGACTTAATGTTTATATGGCGGCTACTAGGTCTATTGTTACTTCTATGGGGTTTTTTATTGAAAAACTATTGATATCTTGCTCTGAAAGTGCAGAAAGTCCGCCCGGTAAGTCAGGATGGGATGCAATCAAAACTACCAGTGATGGCGATCGCTGTTGGATACAGGTCAAAAGCGGCCCGAATGATATGGATAAAGACCAGATAGTATATTGGGCTGACAAAATTCAGGAAAAAATTAATGCAGGCGATCGCGCTTATATTGGTATAGCTTACGGCAAGAGAACTAATAAGACTGTAACTTTTGGTCTGCTGAAGCAACTTCTGCCGAATTCTGAAATGAGCACTTTGATCGGTCGAGAACTGTGGGATTTTGTCAGTGAAGATACTGATTTTACTGTAAATTTGTTTGAAGTTTTGCGTCAATCTGCCAGTCAAGTTTTAGCACAAAGTTCTATAGCTGATGCTATAGAAAGGTGTAGCGATCGACTAATCGATCAATTTATCGGCAAGTACGGCGAGGGAAGTCAAGGTGTTTTTAACTATATAGCAGATATATTTTGATTTACAAGTTTGCAGTAGCCCAGAAGCGCTACTGCAAACCCCAAACTACAAAACTCCTTTAGAACTCGGAATCCGACTGGCGCGCCGGGGATCGATTTCTACCGCCATCCGCAGAGCTCGCGCAAAGGCCTTAAACGCCGCTTCGACAATGTGATGTGAATTTCCGCCCTGCAACTGTCGAATGTGCAGTGTCATCTGAGTGTGGTTCACCACCGCCGAAAAAAACTCTTTCACTAATTCAGTATCGTAGGTGCCGATCCGCTGGTTGGGAATTTCTAAGCTGTAACTTAGGTGAGGCCGTCCCGAAAAGTCTAAGACTACTTCAATTAATGCTTCATCTAGAGGGGCGATGAAGTGGCCGAAGCGAGAAATGCCCGATCGATCTCCGACAGCTTTTGCTAGGGCTTGGCCCAAGGTAATTCCCACATCTTCGTTGGTGTGGTGGTCGTCAATCGCCAAATCCCCGATCGCCTGTACGTCCAAATCGATCAATCCGTGAGAAGCAATCTGCTGCAACATATGGTCTAAAAACGGAATCCCCGTGGACGCTTTGCAAGTTCCCACACCGTCGAGATTGAGGCTGGCGGTGACATCCGTTTCCAGTGTCGTGCGTTTCACCAACGCGGCCCTGGCTGGTTGAACCGAATTTGCAGGAGGTACTGGAGGGCGATCGATTATTTCCATAATTCCCAATTTGTCATTCATAGTTATTGTTGATAATTAGTAATTTGGGATTAACACTTTTGTAGCGAACAAAAGACTGTTATTGACAGTTGACTGTTGGCAAATCTTGCTGTTAACTGTCTAAAAACTTCGCTGACAACTGACAACTGACAACTGTCAACTGACAACTGACAACTGACAACTGTCAACTGACAACTGTCAACTGACAACTGACAACTGACAACTGTCAACTGTTACATTCCCATGATTTCGTAACCAGCATCGACATATAAAACTTGACCCGTAATCCCGCTAGAGAGATTGCTGCACAGAAAAGCCGCAGCATTTCCCACTTCCTGCTGAGTCACAGTCCGCCGCAGCGGGGCCACTTCCTCAACGTGGTGGATCATATCCAGAATGCCGCCGACTGCTGACGAAGCCAGAGTCCGAATCGGGCCCGAAGAAATCGCATTTACCCGAATATTTAACGGGCCGAGTTCCGCCGCCAGATAGCGAACATTCATCTCCAGAGCTGCCTTAGCAATGCCCATCACATTATAATTAGGAACTACCCGCACGCCGCCCAAATAACTCAGCGTGATAATGCTGCCGCCCTCCGCCATCAGCGGTTTAGCCGCAGCACAAAGCCGCACCAGCGAGTAAGCGCTAATATCCAAAGCATTGGAGAAGCCTTGGCGGGAGGTGTTGGTGAAATCTCCTGAAAGTTCGTCCTTGCCGGCAAAGGCTAAGCAGTGAACCAGGATATCTAACTTGCCCCATTTGTCGGCGATGGTTTGAAAAGTAGACTCGATTTCGCTCTCGTTTTGGACATTGCAGGGCAAATACAGGCTGGGATTGAGCGGTTCGACAAGTTCGGCGACTTTGCGCTCGTGCTTGCCTTTTTCATCCTTCAAAAAAGTGATGCCGAGGTTGGCCCCTGCTTTGTGGAGCTGCTGAGCTATGCCCCAGGCGATCGAGCGATTGTTGGCAATGCCCGTAACAAGAGCATTTTTTCCGGTCAAATCTATCATCTGTATTTCTTCTCGAAGCAACTTGCACCGTTCTCGTGGGCTATATCCGACAACTCCGCCAGTTTAGACACAACTGATTCAGATTTAACTGATTGACAGACAATTGAGACACAATTGAGATTAATTTGGTTGTGGAGCTAAATGGGCGGAATTGAAAAAGTTAAGAGAATGGCTAGATTTAATATCATACAGCGTGTGTTTAACTTAACATTAGATGGCTGTAACAGAATCCCTGGACATTGGAGGTTGGTCAGTATATTTACTCAATAAGCTTAATCGACAATTTACAAACTATTGATTAGTACAAAGGATCTAGTCGTGACACATGATAGACCGCTAGCAGCCGTGTTCCGCCAAATCAGCGGCGGGGCGTTTCCACCCATTGTGGAAAACTTTGAACGGGGCAAGACAATTTTTTTCCCTGGAGACCCGGCTGAGCGCGTCTACGTTCTGCTTAGAGGCGCTGTGAAGCTCTCTAGGGTGTATGAAGCAGGCGAAGAAATTACTGTGGCGCTCCTGCGGGAAAACAGCGTGTTCGGCGTGTTGTCTCTGATTACGGGACACCGCTCGGACAGATTTTACCACGCGGTAGCGTTTACGCCGGTAGAATTGATCTCGCTGCCGATCGAACAAGTCGAGAAAGCTCTCAAGGAAGACGCAGAATTGCCTATGGTTTTGCTACGGGGACTTTCTTCTCGGATTTTGCAAACGGAGATGATGATCGAAACCCTCGCACACCGAGATATGGGTTCGAGACTCGTCAGCTTTTTGCTGATTCTGTGCCGGGATTTTGGCGTGCCCGGTACGGATGGGATTACGATTGATTTGAAGCTGTCCCACCAGGCGATCGCCGAAGCGATCGGCTCGACGCGGGTAACTGTGACTCGTTTGCTGGGGGATCTCAGACAAGAAACTATGATCTCGATCCACAAGAAAAAGATCACTGTCCACAACCCGGTGGCCTTAAGCCAGCAATTCACTTGATGCCGAGAAAGTATAGGATTTTGGATTTTGGATTTTAGATTCAATCCAAAATCCACCATCCTAAATTTAAAATCGGAATGACTGCTGGATACATCTTGGTATTTGTAATTTTAGTGTTGGGGGGTACGATCGCGACTGTCAGCGATCGTCTTGGGACGAAAGTCGGCAAGGCAAGGTTGAGTTTGTTCAAACTTCGCCCCCGCGACACTGCTGTTGTGGTGACAGTGATGGCCGGCAGCATCCTGTCAGCAATTACTTTGGCCATTTTGTTTGCTACCAGCAAGCCTCTGCGAACCGGGGTTTTTCAAATAGACGAGATTCAAAAAAGGCTCAACCAAGCCCGCAGAGAGCTCAAAGAAACCACTCAAGAAAAAAATCGAGTTGAAACTGAATTAAATGGAGCCAGAACCGCTCAAGCGCAAGCTAAAGCCAATTTAGAGCAAATTAATCAATCGCTCCAAACTGCTAATGCCGAGCAAGCTCGGACAGAAAAAAAATTAAACTCGCTGCGGGCCCAGCTCAACAGCGTGCAAGCAGCCAAGTCTAAAACCCAAGAGCAGTTAAGTCAGGTAGAAGCAGCTAAATCGGACACGGAAGAACAGCTTGCTAGGGTGGAAGCTGCTAAGTCTCGCACCGAAGCACAGTTGAAACTGGTTGAAACTGCCCGATCGACTACAAGAGCTCAGCTCGATCGCACTGAGAACCAATTGAAAACAGTTTCCGATCAAAAAACAGCTTTGAGCTCGGAAATCGCCCAACTGCAAGGGGAACGCCAACAGTTAATCGAGCAGCGAGAGCAGGTGAAAGTTCAAATTGCCCAGCGCGATCGAGAAATTGCCAAGCGAGACGCAGAAATTGCCCAGCGGCAGGAAGAAGTTGCCAAGCGAGATGCAGAAATTGTCAATCGCAACGAACTAATTTCCCAGCGGGACAAGGAAATTGCCCAGCGGGTGCAAAATCTTGCCGATCGCGATCGCATAATTGTCGAGAGGGACAAAGTAATTGCCGAGAGGGAAGCTCTCTTAGAAACCCTCGCACAGCAACAAACTCAACTCGAACAGCAACAAACTTTATTGCAGCAGCAAGTGCAAGTTTTGGAACGGGATTTTCAGGCCATCCGCGAGGGTACAGTTGCGATCAGGCGCGGTCAAATTTTAGCTGCAGGCGTTGTTCGCATCCTGGAACCGGATAAGGCGAGTCGGGCGATCGATCGACTGTTGCAAGAAGCAAATAAAACCACCGTCGAACTGATGCAGCCGGAAAATGCCAAGGTTCCCAAACAGGTTATTCAAATTACTACAGCAGAAATCGATCAATTAATCAGTCAGATTAAAGACGGTAAAGACTACGTGGTGCGAATCGTCGCCGGCGCTAATTACCTGCGACAAGAAAAGGTAATTAAGGTATTTGCCGAAGCCGAAATCAATCGAGTTGTATTCCGCGCCGGAGATGTGATTGCAGCGGTTGCTGTCGATCCGGTGACTTTGACAAACGAACAGGTGCGGGTGCAGTTGCTGCAATTGATCGAAGCTTGTCAATTTCGCGCTCGCTTGATCGGAGTTGTCGGCGGCAGAGTGCAAGTTGCGGACAATCGAATTGAAACTTTAGGTGGTTTTATCGATCGATTGCAGCAGTACGAGAAATCGCTGGAGGTTCGGGCGATCGCCACAGATGTCACCTACATCGCCGGCCCGCTGAAAATAGATTTAGTTGCTCTGGAAAACGGAGCGGTTGTTTTCCGCACCGGACAACAACCACCGGCCGGCCCCGAGGTGAAAGTTAAGTAATAAGTGCGATCGGTCTATCGAATTACAGCCAAGATTTTGGGCAATAAAATTACAATTTTGCTTGACATTTTCGCGCCCTTGACATATCATTAAATCATGGGAATCCGTGCCGCCATATATATAGCAATCGCCACATCAGGCGCGGACATAAATAACCTCAGAAATAGAGCCAATACCGGTCAAGCATAAATGGTTCGATTCCGGTACTATGCAATCATCAACTGCCAACTGCCAACTGCCAACTGTCAACTGTTAAAATGCAGGAGCGTGCGGTGTAATGTCAGAGAATCAAAATGAACCCAGAGAATACGATGCCGTCCGTGGCGGTCAAAGTTCAATTCCTCTCAATGCTGCGGTACTCGGAGGCATACCCGGTGTTAAAAGCCGATTAGCTTCACCCATTATCGAAGTGAAAATCGCCGCACTCTCCGAAGCGCTCAAACATGGAGAAGCAGGTTTAGATTTGATAATTCAAGCATTGCACGATGAATCAATGCAGGTAAAATTTGCTGTCTATTCACTGCTGAAAGATAGAAACGAGAAAAAGATTAGACGACAGTTACAAAACTATTTTCCTATATTTGAATTTGATGTCATCACAGTCGATGCTAAAGGAAAAGAAAACAGTCGCATCAAGTCCTTTGCTCATTACTTCCATGAAGACTTAGGTAATGAAGTTGTACTCGACATGGTTTACATTCCTGGCGGCACATTTATGATGGGCTCGCCAGCAACAGAGCGAGGTAGAGAAGGTTACGAAAGTCCGCAGCATCAAGTAACTGTACCGGCTTTTTATGCAGGAAAATACCCCATCACCCAAGCACAGTGGCAAGCAGTGATGGGAAATATTCCATCGTTCTTTAGGGGTGAAAAAAGTCCTGTAGAAAGTGTAAACTGGCATGATGCTGTAGAATTCTGCCGGAAACTTTCTGAAAAAACAGGCAAGATTTATCGCTTACTTTCGGAATCTGAATGGGAATATGCTTGTCGCGCCGGAACTACAACACCTTTCTATTTTGGCGAGACAATTACCACAGATTTAGCTAATTATGATGGGAATTATCCCTTTGGTGGTGAACCGAAGGGACTTAATCGCGCACACACAATGGATGTGGGGAGTTTTCCTCCGAATCCCTTTGGACTTTATGATATGCACGGTGAGGTTTGGGAATGGTGCAGCGATAAGTGGCACGATAACTATGACGGCGCACCGACTGATGGAAGTTCTTGGGAAACTGGAACAAGTGATTACCGGGTGCTGCGTGGGGGTTCGTGTTGGTACCGTGCGGTTCATTGCCGTGCTGCAAGCCGCCACTTCCGCTCTGCGGGCAACTCGTGCTTGGACGGGGGTTTTCGTGTTGCGGTAGCTTTGGCTGTCCCTTCCTCCCCGTCTTCCCTGTGAGGACTCTTCTCTACTCTTTAGATAGTAGGGTGCGTCGCCATCTACAATTTGCAAATCACATCGACAATATCACAGCGACGCACCGCCCGCACAAGAGAGAAACCGAGTTTTTGCGCGGGGAGTCAAAGAAACCGGGTTTTTTCGATAAATTAAAACGGGGAAGCAAAGATTGTGGCAAAAACCCGGTTTCTGATTTTTGCGCGGAGGTGAAAGAAACCGGGTTTTTTCGATAATTCAAAACGGGGAAGCAAATATTGTGGCAAAAACCCAGTTTTGGATTTTAGACATTATATGGCCGCACGGATTCCCATGATGATATAATATGTCAATCCTGCAAAAAAGTCAAGCAAAATAAGTGCGATCGCCCGCAAAGATTTTGAGACATTCAAAAATGCAAGTGTCAGATTAGATATAGGTTGGCGATTGGGTTTCCTCGACTACAACAGCGCAACTACCAACTTATTAATACAGAACTAATAAATATGATTTTAGGTTTCGATCCGGGTAAAGACAAGTGCGGCATCGCCGTCATGGGTAGAGACAGAAAGGTCTGCTACCATCAAGTAGTACCGTCAGAATCAGCCATATCTACTATTCAATCTTTGTGCGAACAGTTTCCCGTTGAGTTATTGGTACTCGGAGATCAAACGACTTCTAAAAGTTGGAAACAAAAACTGACGCAGAGTTTGTCGCCGGAGATCGAAATTGTTCGGGTTGACGAGAGATTCAGCAGCTTAGAAGCGAAGGATCGTTACTGGGAAATGTACCCTCCTACGGGACTTTCTCGCTTGATTCCGCAGGGAATGCGGACTCCGCCGCGGCCTGTAGATGATATAGTGGCGATCGTCCTGATTGAGAGATATTTGAACAAAAATTAGTCAATTGTATAACTGTTACCACTGATTCTCTTTGATTATTAAGGAATCAATAGGTTTTTGCTTGTCTTAATTTTTTTAAGTGAATCAAATACACCCTAAATTTATCCGATCGTTGAATAACAGTCCGTGTTACTTGATGACAGCTTCGGTCAAGATTAGCTTACCATTCTGCCGCACTTGCAGGCGATCGGGGTTAATCGAATAGATAATATTGCCGTTAGTCGCTTCATAAGTTCCGTCGTCACTTGTAGTTACTTGCATCACATTGATTTGGCTGCCATTTCTTTTGCTGAGGCCTCGGTAAAAAATAGCGCCTTCCTGGGTTTTGCAAATGTATACCGAAAAGTTGGCTGTTGCGAAAGATTCCACCATTTCGGCCTTGGGACATCCCTCAACTTGAGCAATTGGGAACGATCGAGAATGCGGTAAACTGGAAGATGCGGGTTGATTTAGTGCTGTTGCTTCTGCTGGAAGAGTCAAAATGCCGTGAAGCGAAGCTATCCCGAAGGGAATCGCGCTAAGGCCAGCTATAACTAGACCTACTTCTTTAATGCCCTTAACTCTATCTTGATAAAACATCTTGTCACTCCTAGTTTTAACTATATAATTACATCTTAAGCGATACTTGTTTGATATTAATAATATTTAATGTTAGAGGTGGAGTTTGCAGAAAACACGGTATACCCTAGGTTTAAGTAAGGTGTACGCTGCGAACCCTAGATCAGTGAAAATACATAAAGTATGTCAATGCGATCGAAGGGAAACAAGCGCTGGCATTTATGACAGTTTTACGATCTTATGACTTGTGCGCGCAAATCTCAGAAACCCGGTTTCTTCATATATTTCTCGTTACTAAACCTTTTATTTTCGTAGAAACCGGGTTTCTCGCCTCCATGGGCTCGCGAACTGACTCTGTTACACTAATTTAATGGGTCGTTGCCTATATTTCGATCTCCCTAAATCCCCTTAATAAGGGGGACTTTGACCAAACTAATTATTCAGATATATATTCTCTCCCTCTGTGTACTCTGTGTTCTCTGTGGTTGAATCATTCCAAGGAAAGCGGAAACGGTATTACCTATTTATTGCATAATAAAAAGGGAAACAGAAGATACATCTTTCCTCCCATTTCCCATTTTTTTAAGGACAGTTTTCCTGACTGCGAATCTGGTAGTTAGTTCACTGCTGCTAACTGTTTGTCTTTGACTTCCACTGGCGCAGTCAAAGCTGCTTCCAAATCCGCACAGCCGAGTTTTTCCTCCAGAATTGCCATCACTTCACGGCCGAAATCATTGGAATTTCGCTGCCAAGCTTCTAAACAAACTTGCCCGAAAAATGAGCCCAAAGGTTCGGGATTCCACAGCAACTTGCGGGCATTCCAAGGCATCAAACTCATCGGGTCATAATCCGGTTTGAGAATATCCTTTTTAAAGGCGTATTCTTCTAAAATTGTGTGCGGCTGCAATCCGATAAAGAAAATCGCTGGTTCTACTTTATCGACTCCGAAAATGCGCTCTAATTCTCGGTGATAGGCAATTGTTTGTCGGATGGTTTCAAAGGTTTCGTCAATGACGTTAAATGAGTAATTGACGGAAACTACATCGTTGTAACCGGCTGCTTTTAAATCGCGGCAATTTTCCAAAACTACTCGCAAGTTGTAGCCCATTCGCATTTTCCTAACCAGTTCCTGGGAACCGCTGGTGATGCCGATTTCAAAGTAGTTCATCCCCGTTTTTACCATCAAATCGCACAATTCTGGTGTGAGATTGTCCGCACGGATGTAAGCAGCCCAGTGGATGTCTGTCATACCGGAGAGGATGATTTTTTGCAATAATTCGATCGCATCGTCGATGAATTTGCGCGCCGGGATAAATTGAGCGTCGGTAAACCAGAAATTGCGGATACCTCGATCGTACAATTGCTGCATCTCCGCCACCACCTCATCGGCCGGATTGATCCGCACTTGTTTTCCTTCAATCACCGTATAAATGCAGTAACAGCAATTGTGGGGACAGCCGCGCTTAGTTTGGACTCCGAGGTAGAAGTCCATATCCTGTAAATAATAGGAAAATTCCGGCCAAATGGTTTCGATGTAGTTGTAATCGCAGGCGGTTTTCTCGATGTTGGCTGGCTTTTCGTGAATTAGCCGATCGCGCGGCACAGTTTCTCCTACTACATAACATCTTTCCTGCGCCAAATCTTCGCCTTTAATCAACTTCTCCAGCAAAGCTTCGCCTTCGCCCACCGAAACCACAGTCCCCGCCGGCAAACTGCGCCCCAACTGCTCGTAAAACACGCTCACAGCACCGCCACCGACCACTGCGCGGGCTTCCGGGCGGTATTTCCGGGCCCGCTTCAATCCGCGCTTAATTAGTCCCAGATTGCGCCACAGTTCGGTGTAGTAAGACGCGGCCAAACGCAATCCTCCGAGTGCTCCCCGGAATTTTGTCAGCGGATTTTTGGCGTAGTAAAACTCGAAGGCATTTTGTAAGGGATTCCCGCCCCTACCGCCCACGGGCGCGTAAATTTGAATGTCCCGCCAAGAGAAAACTAACAGCGTTGGTTGAAACTCATCGACGATCGCATCCAAACCTTTAGCGTAGTCGAGGGGCGGTACTGCGCCTAGGTCAAAAATGCGCTGTTGAACATCGGGAAACATCTTGTGTACGCTATCGGAAAGGTACACTACTCCGATCGGGAAAATCGGATTACAAGGGAGGCGAACGTACAGAACTCGGTTTTCCATGATTGCTATATCCTAAACTGCGACTTTTCGAGCTATGTTTATATTCTTTTAATATAACTTTACAATCTCTCTAATTTTGGCAATTTAATATTAAATATTTGAAAATTTGGCCGAGCGGTTTAAGGCTGAGTTTGCGAGTTTCGGTCGGTGACAGCAGCCGAAAAAAGCGAATATGTAAGCAAATACAGCGGATTTTGACGGAAAATTGCCGATGAGAGTCAACAATTAGGTATTTTTCTGGGTAAATAGAAATTTTAGGGCGATCGGTCTCTGGTATGTTATTGACACGCTTTAAGACAAAAAATGCAACTGCAGGCAAGCTCCCAATCCAGATTCAGTAAGTCATTCCCCAATCTAAAATCTAAAATCCTTGGAGTTGGTAGTCGGCTTTACAGTAGGCGGGATCGCCTAGTGTTAGCCTGAGAAGATAACTAAAACTTTTAGGTAAGGCTCCCTCAGCAGTTATGGCTCAAATTCTTGACCCACTACCCTCAGACACCGACAGCAAGATTCTGTGCTGCTACGTCAACGCCACCAGTCTGATTCAGATTGCTCGCATCTCCAACATTCCTAACTGGTATTTTGAACGAGTGGTTTTTCCTGGACAGCGTTTAGTGTTTGAAGCGATGTCCGCCGCAGCATTGGAAATTCACACCGGGATGATGGCGAGTGCAATTTTATCGGACACCATTCCTTGCGATCGCTTGCAGATTAACGAAGGCCCCTATTCAAACGTCAATCCTAGCAGATCGCGAGGGGAAGTTCAGGGCGATCGCGCAGCAACCCCCGGCCGCCCGAAAGCCAGAGAAATTTCAGAATCTTTGACAGTACCCGCCCTAACCGCCGTCGATTAATGGAAGTTGTGAGTTTTGAGTTATAAATTGTCAGTTAATTGATAACTCCGCACTCAAGATTCCAACTTCTGCAAAGCGGTAAATAAAAACTCAACACTTAAAAATAACAATTTTTGAAATGAATTTTAAATCGCAACTCAAAACAGCAAATATTGTCTGATATTTGAGATTTTCTTGAGTTTGGTTCGCGGAATTAACAACTGTGTAACAATAGCATTAAATAGCTTCTTTCATTTCAGTTATGTCAGCAGAATCCGCACTTTCTCCATCTTCCGCCCCAGCATTTGAGCCAGCAGTATTCCGACTTTCTCCCCTGATTAGAATCACCCTGTTGAGCTTGTACGCAGCCCTCACAATTCCCTTACCGTTTTTGTCGGAAGTCACGAAAGCACCAATTCCTCCGATCGCACTCTGGGCGGCAATTATTGTCGGCGCCGCAGGCCTCTACGGCGTGCTCAGCGAACGGGTAATTCTCAGTGAGGAGGGGATTGAAGTTACCTATCCGAAGTGGTTTCCGCGCGTGTTTCGCAGGGGTTGGTCGCTACCTTGGACTGAGGTGAAGGCTCTCAAACCTCGATCGACCGGTCAAGGAGGCTTGGTTTACTATTTTCTGAGTCATGCGGGTGAAGGTTATCTGCTACCGATGCGGGTGGCTGGATTTAATAAATTAGTCGGTTTGGTGGAAGCAAAAACCGGTATTGATACTAGGGATGTTCGCCCTTTGTCGCAGCCTTGGATGTATCTGATTTTGCTGGGATGCACGCTGTTGCTGTTGTTGGTGGATGCGTGGACGATTGTAACTGCGATCGGGCTTCAAGGCAATTTGTAATATTATCTGTGTTGTCTGTTTAGGCTCGAAAACTTAATAACTTAAGCACTTCCTAAAGTCCTGTCTCCTGTAAGTTGCGAGATAGAAGGAGGTAGAGCCTCCGAATCTACATTACCAGGCAGAGCCTGGTAACGAGGGATAATTGTTAACAGTCAACAGTCAACAGTCAACAGTCAGTAGGGGCAGTGGATGGTGCGGGCCCGCCCTCTTAACAGTCAACAGTCAACAGTCAACAGTTAACAGTCAACAGTCAACAGTCAACAGTGAATTTACTATTCCGATGAAGACAGGATTTGATATTACTGGTGCGGCACGACCCAAAGGCGATCGTTATTAGAATTTTCGCAATGGGTATTGTGCGCCCTATTATGGCCGTTGAATAATTGTTTCAACTACCCGCCGCTTGACTTTTGGATCGATACCAATCAGCCGCACGTATTCGCCACCGTGTTCCGCCAAACAAGTTTCTAAAGATGCAATTACATCTTTTTCTTTTCCGTTTTGAATTATCGTGCAACTATGCCAAGAACCAGTCTTAAATCGGCGAGTGTCTGCATATTCCATGCCGATTTTGCTGCCCTGTGCTAACAATTGTCGCACTTGTTCCAACACCTCGGAACTCAGCCGCCCTTGACCGTTACTCACGGCAGAAGTTTGCTCTACGTAAGCTTTATAATATTTGGAATTAGGGTCGCTTAATTGATTTTGCGTTGGCGCGGCTGCAGGAACATTGGCGGTTCCTTGAACGTTGAACAGTCGCGATTGGTTGTATTCATCCACTAAGCGCATTTCCTGAATCCGCTTTTGTTGACCCACCATCAAACCGCCCATTTCTAATAAACGAGCGAGGCTGAAATCAGGGTTGTGGAAATCGGGCGGTGCTTCTGTAGTATTTACCAAACGTTTGGAAACTCGCTCGATTCCTATTTGGTGAATGAATTTGCGGACTTGTTCGTCGTAAATGCGCGATCGCAAAGCGCTAAAAAAGTCGATCGACTGATCGGGAAAATTATCTACCAAAGCGACAATTTCGGTTTTTGACAATTTGTCCGAATCAAAAATTCCGCCGACAATCCCAATTTTATCATCGTGGCTGGGTTCCCAATAAAACTTTTCCATCCGTCCGTCGCGAATCAGCGGCGCGTAGAGCGTTGAAAAGTCATTTCCGGTGACAATAATCGGTACTCGGTGCAGTGGCGTGCTGTCATAACTTCCCGGTAACTGCACGTTAGTTGGATTGTCGGCAATATTCATCAGAGTGGCATTGACCATCTGAGTATTGACGGTATATTGAGTAGTAGTATCGAACCTGCCAGCACCGGCATCCAAATCGTTAATAAAAATGGCGCACATCTGGCCCCGCACCCGAATTTGCTCCGCAGCTTCCCGGTAACGCAAGCGAATTAAACGCGCCGGATCTCCCGCATCTGGACTTTCTAATTCTCCACCAGATATCATCACGGGTTCAAAGCCCATCCGCCGAAAAACCAGTTCGGTTTGAAAAGTTTTGCCTTCTCCTTTGCGGCCGTGAATTCCCAAAATTAAGGGAACTCTTATCCCCGGCAAATTTAAAAAGTTTTTAGTGATGTGTACTGCAACTCGATCGAGAAAGCTAGGAGAAATATAATAACTCATCAGTAGATTTGTGAGGGATTGATTGCTGTTAAATAATCCGGCAAAATTAATCACAATTGCATACATCCTGAAAGCCTTACAGCGTCAAGAGTCTTTGTGTAATTAATTGGGCGCGGTTACTTACTGTTATGATTTTATGACAAAAGTAACAGGCTGCACCGCGAAGCTGGATTTTTGCCGTACAATCGAGGTCTAGATATTATCTGTTAAGGAGCCGTTCGTGAGTCCTGAAACCTTACTAAAAGAACCAAGCGTCCAAGCCGAAGCGAGTTTGTTCAGTTCTGAAAGCTTCGACAGCTATGTAATGACTACTTACGGGCGTTTTGCGATCGCCCTAGAACGGGGCCAGGGCTGTCGCGTTTGGGATACCGAGGGCCGCGAATATCTCGATTTTGTGGCGGGTATTGCTACCTGCACTCTGGGACACGCCCATCCGGCGATGATTGCAGCGGTAACGAAGCAAATACAGACCTTACACCACGTTTCTAACCTTTATTACATCCCCGTACAGGGCGAGCTGGCGAAGTGGCTTGTAGACCATTCTTGCGCGGACAGAGCTTTCTTTTGCAACTCCGGCGCGGAAGCTAATGAAGCGGCTATTAAACTGGCGCGCAAGTACGGCCACGAAAAATTAAATATCTCGAATCCGACAATAATTACCGCCGTTGCTAGTTTCCACGGGCGGACTTTGGCGACAATTACGGCGACGGGACAGCCTAAATATCAGAAGGGTTTTAGTCCGTTGGTTCCGGGATTTCACTATGTGCCTTATAACGATATTAGTGCGATCGAACTGGCGATCGCAGAACTAGACAAAGACGAACGTCAAGTAGCAGCAATTATGCTGGAAGCGCTGCAAGGTGAAGGGGGAGTTCGCCCCGGAGATATCGCCTACTTCCAGCGGATTCGCGAAATTTGCGACGAAAAAGGCATTTTGCTGATTCTTGATGAAGTGCAAGTCGGGATGGGGCGCAGCGGCAAATATTGGGGCTACGAAAACCTAGGGATTGAACCGGATATCTTTACGTCGGCGAAGGGGTTGGGCGGCGGTATCCCGATCGGCGCGATGCTGTGCAAATCTTTCTGCGATGTATTTGAACCGGGAAGTCACGCCAGCACTTTTGGCGGAAATCCTTTTGTTTGCGCTGTCGCTTTGTGCGTGTGCGAAACTTTAGAACGGGAAAACATTCTGGAAAACGTGCAGCAGCGCGGGGAACAGTTGAAAGCAGGCCTCAACAAGTTGGCGGCCGAATATCCGCATTTAATTGCCGAAGTGCGCGGCTGGGGTTTGATTGTGGGGCTGGAATTGCAGGCTGACATCGAACTTACATCGGCTGATATTGTTAAATCGGCGATCGCTGCTGGTGTGTTGTTGGTTCCCGCTGGCCCGAAAGTGCTGAGGTTTGTGCCGCCTCTGATTGTCTCTGCTGCAGAAGTCGATCGGGCTTTGCAGGCGGTGGAGACGGCGCTGCACTCTCAAGCGGTACACTAAATCGACTCAGTTTAACTGGTTCCCTGGCTCTGTCTGGGAACCGATGTCCATAGGAAGTGCCTCGGTTGCGAAAAAAGGAGGTAGAGCCTCGCCTATCTGCGTTACCAAGCAGAGCCAGGTAACGAGTAAACGAGTAAAGGGAGTAAAGCAATAAATGCAAAACTCAGATGCTCGCTTCCGGATCGGCCCTGCTTTCGCTCGAACTGGTAACGAGTAGTCCCACAAATCTTTGAGGATTGTTATAGCTTCCAAGCAATCAGGTTTTTAAGTCTAAAATTTATCATGGTAAAAATAAACCCGCCCCGCTGCAAGTCTGTGGGGGCGGGTTTATCAAGTTTTAAACTTGGCCGAAAACCTGTTTTTTTTGGGCGAATAGGTTGTAGCGATGTGTATGGTGGAAAAACCAGGTTTCTTTAATTCCCCTCGGCGACTCCTACCTCCGATTGGGAATTGAAATTTAAACCGGGAACTGATTTAATTGCTGCACAGAAGCAGCGATCGTATGGTTAATAGTTCGGCGGAATGCACGATGGACGAACAGCGTCGCAAAACTGATGTGAATATGCTCCAAGCGCTGCTGGAAAATCCTGTTGACTCAGGAATAGATTTGATTTTGAAGACCAACTCAAAGTCGATCGACTTTGGGTTCGTGCAAACGCTTTACTTGGAAGTGCCGGCACTGACGCCAGACAGTTTGCTCAAAGCTGCCAAATTTTTCCAAAGGGCGATCGCACCCTTAGAATCTGCAAATGGCAATCCTCAAACCGGGGTAGCATATCTAATTTTTTTAGCAGAAGCCTTGCAAGCAGTGGCGGGCAGCAGTGACTCGCACCACCTGTACTCGCTGCTGAGAAATCATTTAGACAAACTAGACCATAATTTCGCAGAATTGTTGCGCTGCTGGGCACTTTTGGTACTACCCGCTGCCAATCAATCCGAGACTAGGCGCATGGCAGCCCTGATCGGCAATCTGAGTAACAAAATTGGGCGGTTTCCTCTCGGCACCAAGGCTAATAACCTGGAAATCGAAATAGCAGGTTACGAAACTGTTGCTAAGGTTTTTACCCGCAAAGATTTTCCCCAAGAGTGGGCGGCAATGCAAAATAATCTGGGCAACGCTTACAGCGATCGCCCGAAAGGCGATAAGGCTCAAAATATCGAACTGGCGATCGCTTGCTTTGTCAATGCCCTAGAAGTGCAGACTCCCGAAGAGTACCCATCCCAGTGGGCGACGCTGCAAAACAATCTGGGAAGCGCTTACAGCGATCGCCTCCGGGGAGATCCGGCAGAAAATTTAGAACAGGCGATCGCCTGCTATCAAAACGCCCTACAAGTTCGCACCCGCGAAGCTTTCGGGGTAGATTGGGCGAGCACTCAAAACAATCTCGGCCGCGCTTACACCCGCAGGCTGCAGGGCGACAAAGCCCAAAATCTCGAACTGGCAGTCGCTTGCTACCACAATGCTTTGCAAGTTTACAACCGCAAGGTGTTTCCCCGGCGCTGGGCCACGACTCAAAATAATTTGGCAAATGCTTACTGCGATTTCGTGCGGGGCAACCGAGCCGAAAATCTCGAATACGCGGTAACGTGCTATCAGAGAGCTTTGCAAGTGCGGACTAGGGAAGCTTTTCCGCAGCAGTGGGCGACGACTCAAAAGAATTTAGGCCGGGTGTTTATCGATCGCGCTAAAGGCGATCCGGTGGAAAATCTGGAAATGGCGATCTCGTGTTTTCAAAATGCTCTACAAGTCTACACCCGCATCAAATTTCCCGAACTCTGGGCTTCGATCCAAACTTACCTCGGCAGAATCTACACCATGCGGGTGAAAGGGGACAAAGCTGAAAATATCGAAATTGCGATCGCCTGCTATCAAAATGCTTTGCTCTTTTGCAACCGTCCCAAAACTCCCGAACGCTGGGCCATGCTGTGCACCAATCTCGGCCGCGCTTTCAGCCAACACCTGAAAGGGGAAAAAAACCGCAACCTCAAAAGCGCGATCGCCTGCTATCAAAATGCGGCGAGAGTATACACCAAACAGGCAGCCCCCGAACGCTGGGCGATGCTGCAAATCGATCTTGGGCGGGCTTTTGCCAAACTGACGGAGGGGGAAAACTTGTCTCACCTCGATCGCGCGATCGGCTGCTATCTCGCTGCTTGCCAAGTCTACACTCGCGAAACCTATCCCCACCACTGGCTGCAAATTGTCTTTTATTTGGGTCAAGCTTACCGAGTTCGCGGCGAGTTGCTTCGCGCCTGCAGCGTGTTTGCTGCTGCTGTCGATACTGTGGAATTATTGCGCCCTGAAGCTGGGGTTGATGCGGTCGATTTGGGCGATCGGATCGGTACGGCAAAAGTCAAATTAGCCAGCATCTCGACGGGACTCTATAAAGGGCTGGTACAAGTTTGTCTGGAACTCGGCACCACCCAACCCGCATATCGCGCTAAGGCTCTGGAATATGCCGAACGCCACAAAAATCGGAATTTGGTAGAACTGCTGCTGAAATGCGATCTGACTCCCAAAGGAGACTTTTCTGCCGAGGTGCTTGGCTCGTTGAAATCGCTGCAACTGGAAATAGCCAGGGCACAGCGACACGAAGAACAGTCAGAGGCAGAGTCGAGCGCTACCTTAATTTCTGAGGGCGACAGCTCTAGTTTGAACAGCGGTTCTCTGCTGCCGAGTTCGGATTTTATCAACTTAAATCAATTGTGGCGGCAGTTTGATGGGTTGATTGCTCGATCGGTGCAGGCAAACGACCCTTTCTTCAGCTTAGCTCACAAGGTTGAACCCATCGCTTTCGAGCAAATTCGCCAATTGTTGCCTGATGCTAATTCCGCTGCTGTGGTGTGGGCGAGTTTTGAGGATTTGCTGGTGGCTTTTGTGGTGGTTGCTGACGTGCAATATCCCGCCGTTCACCTGTGTTCGCCGGAAAATGCTTTGGCTGTCGAAAGTTGGGCCAGGGAGTACCTCAGCGCTTATTCTGAGCAAAAAGGTCGCTGGATCAATCATCTCCCGGCTCGGCTCAAACGCTTGGCCGCGCTGCTGGAAATCGATCGACTGGTGGCGCTGATTCCCCAAAATTGCGATCGGCTAATTTTTGTGCCGCACCGATTTTTGCACGCTTTACCGCTCCACGCTTTGCCTCTGGGGGTGACAGAGGGGCTTGAGGAGGGCGGGGGAATTTTCAAATCTGGGTGGAATTCGAGCAGCAGTTTTGAGGGGGAGGCGCACAGCAGTTCTGATGTTTTTGCTCGAAGTTCGACTTTTGGGGATGTTTCAGAGGCTGCTGGTTATTTGATCGATCGATTTGCTGGAGGAATTCGCTATGCTCCTAGCTGCGAGTTATTGCGGTTGAGACAAAGCGCGCGCGGCGCAGCTATTGGCCGGTACAGACCGCGTTTGCAGCACCTTTTAGCAGTTCCTACTTTCACCAAAAGTTCACTCTACAGCAACCTGGAAATCGGCACTATTTCCGAACATTTTTCCAGTGCAGAAATTTTGCGTCAAAAGCCTGCTATTCAACAGGCTTTTTCCCAAAAAACAGGGCAGTTGCAGCAGAAAAAATGTGCTCACTTTGCTTGTTTGAGTGTGCTAAATTTGGCGGAATCGATGAAATCTGCTGTGTTGTTGAGGAATGATTCTCTGAGTTTGGAAGAAATTTTTAATTTGGATTTTCGGCAATACTTTTTAGTGACTTTATCGGCTTGCGAAATTGCCGGCGGTTTCCCTAGCGCCGGTGAAGATTTTGTCAGTTTGTCGGCGGGTTTGTTGTATGCTGGTACGTCTAGTGCGGTCAGCAGTCTGTGGAGAGTGAACGATATTTCGATGCTGCTGCTGACAAGCAAGTTTTATGAAAATCTGGGGCGGTTTCCTCGGTTGCAGGTGGGGGATGTGGCGATGGCGCTGATTGACGCTCAAAGGTGGCTGCGAGATTTGACTAGCGAGGAATTGGAGGTGTTGCTGGCGGATTTTCAACCTCAAATTTCGCAAACGTTCGATCGGCTTTCTCAAAGTTCTCGCCTGATTGCAGAGGCATCTTTGCAGCAAATTCGCAACCGCAAACCCTGTCCTTTTGCTAATCCCTATCACTGGGCTGCTTTTACGGCTGCTGGAGTTTAGTCAGTTGTTAGGAAAGCAGTTGTTAGTTGTTAGTTGTTAGTTGTTAGTTGTTAGTTGTTAGTTGTTAGTTGTTAGTTGGTCTGAAAGCATTAGTTATTAGTCAACAGTCAACAGTCAACAGTCATTAGTCATTTAAAAACCCGACACTAACAACTCATAAAAAGTTGTCTAATGTCGGGCACAAATTCAACAAATTACCAGCAAAAATTTAGGACTTTTTGCCGAGAATTTGTTCTTTCAAAGCTTGAATTTCTTGACCTAATTGTTGGCGGTTGGAAGAGCGCAACAAATAGCGGTAGACAAACCATGCGGTGTATCCGATACCGATTAGCTCAAATGTGGGTGCTAGCAGGGGGATGTCATTGAGTTCGTCTACTATGCCTAAAAGCACTTTCAAAGAAACAATCGAGGCTAAAATTACACCGACAACTGTCAGGGGGCTTTTGTACTGCTCGTAAAAGCTACCGATGTAAGCGGGAAACTCCGACAAAATTGAGATAATTTGTTCTTTGATCTGCTGGGCCTGACTTGGGGGTTCTTCGGTAATTATGACTTGTGTGGTACCGCTCGAACTGTCTGCTTCATTTTCAGCAGGAATTTCGGTGATGATAATTGTTTTTTCTGGTTCGTTTGATGAAGTCATTTCTCCACTCGCAATAGTTTTTTGCTGGTTGGCGGCAGGTATTTCAACTGCTGCTGCGACTGTTTCAAGAGCCGGTATTTCGACTGCTGCAACCTCCCCGTCGGTTGGTTCTAGAGCCGACACTTCGCCTGTTTCTGAAGTCGGTATTTCGACTGCTGTAACTTCCGCCGCCTCTGCTTCAGGAGCCGATATTTCGACTGCTGAAACCTCTGGTGCTGAAGTCGGTATTTCGGCTGGTGAAACTTCCGCTGCTGGGTGTTGTGCGACAGAAGTTTCGGCGACTGTTTCTGCGTTTGGTTGTTCTGGGGCAGGAGTTTCGGCCGCGACACCAACAAGCGGCAAATTCAAGTTGCTAATAGCCTCTTGCAAGCGGGTTTTAGCCGTCCCCCGCTGGTGAAGGATTACCCAAGATTCTATCAGGTCGGGGCCGTGCATTGCACCTGTCAGGGCTGCTCTGAGCGATCGCATAATTAGCCCTTTGTTCAGATTTTTCTCTTTACTGAGCTTTTTAGTGATTTTCTGAGCTTCGGCTGACTGCAGGGTGGCATGACTTTCCAGAACTTCTAGAACTGCTTGTAAAGCCTCTGCAGCCCCTGGCTGCTGCAACTGTGCGAGTGCTTCTTCTTCGTATTCCACAGTGGGAGAGAAGAACAACTTGCACATATCGACAGCATCGGTTAAGCGAACGAGACTCGGGCCGATTAAAGCAGCTATTTGTTCGAGCCAGGGGCGGTCTGCCTCGGTGTCAAACTCATAACCGGCTTTCTGCCAATAAGGTATCAGCAAATCTGTCAATTGCGGTACTGGCATTTTGTGGAGATATTGACTGTTGAGCCAGTTGAGTTTGTCCCAGTCAAATTTTGCACCAGCTTTGTTGACTCGATAAAATGTAAATAATTCTGCTGCTTCCGACAGTGTAAATATTTCCTGCGTTGAATCCGGCGGAGTCCAACCGAGCAAAGTCATGTAATTGACTAAAGCTTCGGGGAGGTAGCCCATATCTTTGAAGTCAGAAATCGAGGTTACGCCGTCGCGTTTAGAAAGCTTTTGCCCTTGGGAGTTTAAAATCAGCGGCGTGTGGCCAAATTCTGGGATTGTCGCGCCCAAAGCTTCGTAGAGCAATATTTGTTTGGGAGTATTGCCGATGTGATCTTCGCCGCGGATGACGTGGGTGATGGCCATGTCGATGTCATCGACAACTACGGCGAGGTTGTAGAGTGGTTGGCCGATGACGCCGCCGCTGGATGCTCTGGCAATTACCATGTCGCCGCCGAGGTCGCTACCTTTCCAGGTTACGGTGTCGCGCACCATGTCGTTCCAAGAAATTGTGCGATCGTCGTCGATGATAAACCGAATCACAGCTTGTCGCCCTTCGCCTTCAAAAGCTGCGCGCTCTTTGCTTGTCAAGTTGCGGTGGCGGTTGTCGTAGCGGGGGGCTTGTTTGTTGGCTTTTTGTGCTTCCCGCATTTCGTCGAGTTCTTCCGACGTGGTGTAGCAGCGGTAGGCGAGTCCATTGTCTAGAAGGGTTTGGACTGCTTGGCGGTATATTTCCAGACGCTCGGACTGAAAACTCGGGCCTTCGTCCCAGTTCATCCCCAGCCATGTGAGTCCTTCGAGGATGTTATCGGTGTATTCGCTTTTAGAGCGTTCGACATCTGTGTCTTCTACCCGCAGGATGAATTGGCCACCTTGGTTGCGGGCAAACAGCCAGTTAAATACGGCGGTTCTGGCGGTACCGATGTGGAGGTTTCCGGTGGGACTGGGGGCTAGACGGACTCTGACATTCATGTATATTTTTGCTTTTAGATTGGGGTTGATTTGCTGGTTGGGGGAATCGCGGATGTTTCAGACTTTAAAATTTTATTATATTTTGTTGCCGAATTAACAGTTGTGCTTGGCAGGTGCTTGGCCTGGAATTGTTTGATATTTGATTGTTGGGCAACTGGGCAAAGGGCATCTTGATGATATTAGCATTGCGGGCGGCCAAGACTGAATTCACCTTTGGGACTATTTTCAAAGCACAAATAACTGTCGTAGGACTACCAAATAATTCTTGTAGAATGTTTGTGTGCGATCGCTCTTAAAACATATTTCCCTATGTCTGCTGCTAAAACCGAGTTTTCCGAATCTGTTGAGGTTAAGCCCTCTTGGCAAATCGAGTTGCTGTACGACGCTGAATGCCCGCTGTGCGTGCGAGAGGTGAATTTTTTGAAGAAACGGGATGCAGGGCGAGGTTTGGTGTCGTTTGTGGATATCGCGGAGGATGGCTATAACCCGGAAGCCCACGGCGGAGTTGACTACGAAACGGCGATGGGGCGGATTCACGCGGTGTTACCCGACGGTACGACGGTTAAAAATGTGGAGGTTTTTCGCCGTATTTATGAGATTTTGGGAATGGGATGGATTTATGCTGTTACTAAGTTGCCGGTGATTGGGGCGATCGCTAATTGGCTGTACGGAATTTGGGCAGATTGGCGGCTGAGGTTGACCCGAAGGCAGGATTTAGCAAGTATTATGAGCGATCGAACTGCGCGGATCGAGTGCGAAGTTCAAGGCCGCTGCCAACCAAACTCGAAATGAGTCATATTGAGTAAGTGCGATCGACGGATTTGCAGATTTCAGCAGGAACCAACTGCAACTAACATTAAAGATTGATTGATCGAAAGCAGGTAAAAACAATGCAAGATGCAGGATATACAGTCTTCATGGGCTTCGGCGGCCTCTGGGTAGTCATGGGAATTATCGCTGTGATTGTCCTGTTCAAATCGGACGGTCAAAAGTTGAGGTTTGGCAAATGGGGATTGTTGGTTGCTATTCCGATTCTAGTGCCGATCGTCCTAGTGTTACTCTATCAAATAGCCAGACCTTCGATGCTCCAACACCTGATAAACTAGCTCGGGAAAAATTCGATCGCCAGCAGCAGAAGTTTTTTTGCCAGTATTTTCGACTAAACTATACCACGTAGTAATTAGTTTACCTGAAAGACTGTCCTGATTGATGCCTAAGCAAACCAAGTCCACAATCAAAGCTCCTACTGTACTCGATCTCTTCTGCGGTGCAGGCGGGATGAGTTTAGGTTTTCAAAATGCCGGCTGCGAGATTATCGGAGGTATTGATAAAAATCCCCATGCCATCAGAACTCATCATAAAAACTTCCCTGACTGCCAGCTCAAGCTGGATGCCAAACCGATCGAATCCATTACAGATTTAAGTAAACTTGGTTTGCAGCCCGGAGAAGTTGATATTTTAATTGGCGGGCCGCCGTGCCAAGTATTTTCAGTAGTTGGTAAAGGCAAAATGAGGTCTTTAGGCAAAAATATTGAAAGGGATATTAGAAACTTTTTATACGAAGATTTTATTCGATTCCTTGAATATTATAAACCGTACTTTTTTGTAATTGAAAATGTTAATTATCTCAACAGCCACTGGATATTCCCTACTTTGATCCAAGATTTGGAAAATGGACTGCACAAAAAAGATGGTGACTATCCAGGCTATGATCTTAGCTCAAAAATCTTAGTAGCTTCTGATTACGGCGTGCCTCAAATCCGAAAACGCCTGTTCATCGTCGGGCGGCGCAAGGATTTAAATCTAAATTTTGAGTTTCCTGATATGACTAGGATGTTTGAGCTAGTTGGCAATTCTGTGCCGTCGCTTTTAGAAGAGGCGATCGCCGTCAAGTAAATGAGGTATTAATAAATGGCTTTAGGGAAGCGTTGGACACGAGACGAACTCATTATCGCAATGAATTTATACTGCAAGCTACCATTTGGACAGCTCGATCGTAACACGCCAATTATTATTGAAGTAGCTCAAAAGCTAGGAAGAACACCAAGCAGCCTATCAATGAAGCTTTGTAATTTAGCTTCACTCGATCCTGTACAGCAAGCCCGTGGTATTCAAGGTCTTCGCGGTGTAAGTAATGCCGATCGCGGCATTTGGCAAGAGTTTGATACAAATTGGGAAGAACTAGGAGTTAAAAGCGAAGAACTATTTCAAGAATTATTTGATAATGCAATACCTGAAGAGTATCAGCTACCCAGACAACGAAAATCTCAAAATGTCAGCGCAATCAAAATACCTAAAATTCAGCCAACTGGCGATACAGAAGTAGAAGCTAGTATAAAAGCACGAGTCGGACAAACTTTTTTTCGCCAAACTATTCTGGCCAACTACAAAAGCCGTTGCTGTATTACTGGTAATCCAATTCCACAACTTTTGATTGCGAGCCATATACTACCTTGGAGCGATTACCCAGAACATCGACTCGATCCTCATAATGGTTTGTGCCTTGCTCGTACTCATGATGCAGCTTTCGATGGGGGAATGATTACATTTGATGAAGATTATCGACTGGTTCTTAGTTCATATCTTGAAAGTTTCTTGCCAGAAGAGATATTAGAGAATAACTTTGTTGCCTATCATGGAAAGCAAATGCGTTTACCTGAAAAATTTCAACCTAATCCTAACTTTCTTCGCCGTCATAGAGAAGAAATTTTTCTTGACAATTAATAGTAGCCATAATCAACTGAAAGTGCTGTGATTAAACGGTGAGAGAGTGTATGCCACCACACAAAAACAGGATGCAAATACTCTTCTTTAGTTCCTGGCATAGCCTTGATTTTTCGGTAGCCTTCGGGTGCATTATAGGCGCGTCGCCAGCGATTGGGGGCTTCTCCTTGTAAAGGGAAATGCTCGGAAATTCCTTGAGGTTCGCGGTCTGATACAAAATCGATAAAAATTCCTTCACCAAACAATTCAACTCCAGGATGCCAAGCAATACGCTCGTTTGGAGGCACGTATTCAACCGGGACAATTTTCGGCTGATTTTTTTCATTGTCTGCATCAATTGGTCGCGTGTAGCCAATTTGTACCATTACTACTCGCAATCGGCTTAGCGGTGTTATCCTCAAAATTCGACCTGAATCTAAGTTGAATTGCCTCACATTTTCGATGTAGACTTCAAATTGATTCGGCCCTCCTGGTTTATCGGAACGCTGAGGAGGAGCACCGTCACAAGCTGCATTTTGCAAGCTGATAAATTCATCTTTTCTCAGTGTTGCTTCTGTTATTTCTTCGGAATTGTTTATTTCGCCTAAAATGTCAGCGATCGCTCCCATAATTTCCGCCTCATCATACTGATTAATAGTTTCAGTAATTGTGGGATCGAGGCGCTTTCCTTTAACTAAGTTGTTCAAAATCTGTACTAGCTGATTTTTAGAATTTACAGGTACGGCAACAAGAACATCTAAGACAGCACGGCTTTGAAGGAGGCGGTGCAAAGCCGTATCTAATGGAGGAATTGTCAGTGCAGACCTGATTTCAGAAACTCGCAAGTTAGCAGCACCGCGTTGAATTATTTTAGCAGACTTTGCACAGTGTGTACCTTCTTCTAAGGCTCGTTCTATAAATTTACCCCTACATGGAAACTTTCTAGAGTAAGCAGTTCCAAAGTTTTGTTTAGCGTCACAACTTGGACAGGTAATCTGAATATTTTTGATGGCACCTCCACCGCCTTGCCACTTGTAGAAACTTGAACCAGAACATTTAGCCGTGTGTTTCATGAGCGAGCCCCAAGGAACTTCATCAACGTGTCCGTGGGAGCAAGCTAAAACAAAGCGAACGGCTTCTTCGCGAGACTTCGCCCATGCGTCTACCCATGTGCGTTTCTTGGGACAGTCAGGACAATCTATTAAAGACTGATTTTCGTATCTGTAAAGAATGCCGTGATTTGGACACAGAGACCACCTCGGAAAATTATAAGCGTTATATACCACTAAATTTTCTTTGTATCCTAATTCAGCGTTAGATGGTAGCCGAAAGATTTTTTTGTTATTCAACAAAGTTTGTGAAAGCCGCAAGTCTCGAATTTCATAAATCTCAGGATGACTATTATCAAATAGCCGGGAATGGCTGGGAGAGGCGATCGCAACTGGGCCGTCTGGCGTTTCCAGAATGCTGCCGGGCCCAAAAGTTGTAATGTACTGTGAAGGCCGCAGAGATTGACCTTTTGATGCCATAATTAACCTCGTTGATTTTCTGAGTTTTGTCGATAATTTGAGGGAATGCTACCAAAGCGTGTCATTCCTTCTACGTCGCGCAATGACTGGGGAGCATTCCGATAGACGACGGAAAAGTTTCGTTCTTGATGTTGCTCATCTCCTAAGACAACGGGCTTGGTTGGATCTTTATCGATCGCATATTCTTCATAAACCAGATTGTTTTCATTTTCTGCGACTGTTTTCCAGCGATCGAAGCCTGCTCGCACTTCGCGATCGACCTGATCTTCTGGCGGGCGGCGAATTGGCAGTTGAATTTGCGATCGCCTGTTAATTACTTGATCGATCGCCTCTAATTCCTCCGCTTTGCGATTATTTTGCATCACAGAAGCATTGCTCCTTGCCGCCCATTCCGCCAAAACAGGTACATTCTGAATTTCTCTGGCTTGGCGCAGCAATGCGACGGCTACGGGCCCCATACCTCGCTCTCTAGCCCTAGCAGCGAATGGTGTGACTGTAATCGGTTCAACATAGCGATAAATAGCTCTGTGATACCCAGTAAAAAACTCGTAATGGTCTAAGTCTCTCGGACGGCTAGCTCTGAAGAAAGTAATGACTAAACCTCCTTGAGAACGACCGACTCGACCTGTAGCTTGAATGTAGGATGAAGTAGTTTTCGGCTGACCGTTGACAATCATTAAACCTAGGCGATCGATATCAACACCTGTACCAAACATTGACGTACTCAAAACAATATCTTTGGCTTCAGGCAATGATTGGGCGAGGCTGCTCAATAAACCTGGCAGTTCCGTCGAATCCTTGCGGCTGGAAAGCTCTATTTCTTCGCCTAACTCTCGTTGAGCAACTCCTTTAATATCTGCAACATACTTCAGCCGTTCCGCAATATCTTGGCGGTAAAGAGTCAAGGCTCCAGCTAACTCTCTAATCGCATTAAAATAACCAACTAGCGTCCAGTACGGATCGCAATCTGTGTCATTATATTCTCCTTGTCTCAGTTCCCAAATACTTTGGAGCATTGACGAGTACAGCCGAACAATCGGAGTTTGAGCGCCCTTACCAGGAGCACACACAGCAACATACAGGCGACCGCTAGGATGTCGATCGTTTTCATCAGTATCTATGGGGTGAACATTCGCTGGCGTTCTGGCAAAAAAGCTATCTGCTGCTGACAGACTCATCGGTGGAAATTGAAATACATTGCGGTCAAACAGGCATTGTATTTGGGATTGAGACTGTCGTACCGTTGCAGTAGAGGCAATATATTTAGGTTTGACAATTTGACCGCGATACATTTGTTCGCACAAAGTATCAACAGCCGTTTCATAAAGCCCTACCATACTGCCTAATGGGCCTTCAATTAAATGCAGCTCGTCTTGTAAAATCAAGTCGGGCGGTAACAGCGGATGCACATCTTTTTTATGCTTTTGAGGAGATGTTGACTCAACTCCTGCATTCGCACGGTAGTAACCTTCTCTGCTGCAATAGCGATTGACGTTGCCAAAAAGAGAGCCTGCTTTTGGCTCAAATGCTAAACGGGCAAATTTATCTACTGTAGCAACCAGTAAAGAAGGAATGCGCGAATAAATTTGGTCGTCTACTGTAAATGCTGAAATTGGGATTCTGGAAGAGTGCGAGCTTTGTTTGAAAGCTGCTATTGGATTTTCCCAAACCAATTTATTAGAAATGTTGAAGAGAGGCTTAGATGTTTGGTTAAATTGAATGGGTACTTTTTCATTCCATTGCTTAGCCGTGTTTAGGTAGCAGTTGGGACTGGGACAGTAAATTTCAAAATTTTCGATATTTTCGGCACCGCGGCTGCCTTGATAAGCTTTCTTAAAATATCCCGACCTGCTAATTCTGAAAGCAACTAATTCTGTATCGATTGAGTGAGGTTTTACTTGAGTTCTCCACCAATCATCTAATTGTCCCGATAAAAGTCTGACACCTTCTTTTAAATTAAAATTAATTGATAGTGTAATATAACCTTCAGCATTGCTGTTGTTAGATACAGAAAAAATAGGAGCTTTTGCCATTTCCTCTAAAGGTATAACGTGGCGAGCAAGTAAGCTGGGTTTAACTTCACCTTTGATGACCAAATAAATAGTATGTCCGTCTTGTTTTGCACCCAAACCATCTTTGGGAATAGCTAGAATTGAGCCGCAACAAGGACAGTTAAGAATCTGAGCAGGTTCTCCCTCTGCTTTTTGCCCTTTGAGGGCATCAATAGCACCCGCCCTGAGATATGACGATCCTTTTAGACTGTTGGGCGTAACACTTCCCCCAACCCACAATCCGGCAGAAAAGCGCGTAGTTCCCCAAATGTTACTATCTTTCAAGCTACACTTTGGAGGTCTCCAACCGACAGGTGCACTGGTTCCTAAATTTTCAACTCGCAACACTTCACAGGCGACAATTAAGCCTAAAGCACGACGAAACTGTTGAATTGTTAAGAGTCTGAGGGTGTATCGAGAAATGACGCTAATACCGTGTCCGGTGCGATCGCCCTCGGGATCTTTCTGAGATCTCAATCTTCTCAATCCCATAGTGAAAGCAGCTAAACCCAAGTACGCCTCAGTCTTGCCGCCGCCAGTCGCAAATGCTAATAAGTCGCAAGTTGCGCGATCGGGGTGGAGTGGATTGGCGATCGCCGGAATATTCACTAACACAAAAGCAAGTTGAAAAGGTCGCCATCTAAATTCATCTCTCTTACCCTTCCAAGAAGCCTGCAAATCAATTGCTTTATTAGCTAAACAGAAAGCCAGCCTAACTTCCTCATCCTCAGCGATCAGATCGATCGCTTCTTGAATTCTTGCCATTGCTTGACGGCAGGTTGCTAAGTGTCGGTTAGCGGCCCTGCGATATCTACTCTCCAAGCGATCGACTGCTGTGGCTTGTTGACCTATCCAAGCTGCATATCCATGGACAAGAGGTTGCAGCGCCTCCCGAATTGCGATCGGATTCCAGGTTTGGGCTAATGCAGTTGTCCTGAGTTCAGGAGGATGTCCAGTTTCCAAATCCCAATCAATTTCTGGAGATTGAATCGGATAACAAGGGACATATTCTGTTCGGCATTCAGGTTTAGCAAACTTTTGCCGCTGCTCTTTTCCGTATTCAGAATCGACAACTTCTGCGTCAATCCACAGCAAGGGATTTTCTACCTGACAAGGACGTTCGGGGTCTATTTCTGCCCAAACAGCAGCGCACAAATGACCCCGCGCGTAAGCTTGATACTCTCGATATATGAGTGCTAACGATTCATCTTCTTCTTCAAGACTTCCCGCCGCAGGAACCTCCGCAGCCGGTTCAAAACTATCAAAAGGTAAAAGTTCAGTATTTTCTGCACAAAGGACTCGAATTTGAGGCTGAAAAATCATATCGCCTGTCTGAAACCGCCGTTTTCCCGACTCTTCCATCGGGTCAATCAGAGAAGTTTCATTAACTAGGTAAATCGATACTTTGTAAGTATTGTCACCCCGCCGCGCGCTGCGAAGAGTAATTCTAACCGCATCTATTTCGGGGATTTGTAAAAATTCGGAAATAGGTGTTATTTCCGGAGTTAGGTAGCAATGTGGAACTCGCCTGAAAACTTGTTTTCCCTGCGGATCTTTTTGATCTTGATACCGCGCCCAAGTTGCACAAAAAGCTATCTGCGGTTTCCCTGTATCTGTAGCGCGGACAATAAAAGAAATCCCCATAGAACGGGGTAAAGACTTGGGATCTAAAATCGGGGCTGCTGCTGCAATTGGGGATTCTTCGTCGGAATCGTCATCGCCGCATTCATCTATCCCAGTCCCTAAAGTTTCAGCCTCTCCTTCAATTTCCTTAGCATCCTCCTCGCTAGCATCTCGCGGGATCAGGACACCGGTGATGAACTCATTACGGGGGTCTTGGGTGCTGGGTAACACCTCGAAACAAGACTCTCTCGGGCCGAGAACTTCCTGTCTGAGACGGAGTAGCAGTTCTGTGCGTACTGACACAATATACCTTCTGCAGTTGGTTAGAATCCAGCCTTGTACTGCGCTTGCCGATCGTACAAGGAGTTATCCTTGAGTATAAATTAAAACAGTTCAGCTTTTTTACAAAGCTGAACTGCTTAAACTTTATATTTACGAGAGAACGGGACAGACGGGGCTCGAACCCGCAACTTCCGCCGTGACAGGGCGGTGCTCTAACCAATTGAACTACTGTCCCTCGTTTTGCCGTTCTTTCAGGCACAATTTCTATTATGCCTATAACTTCACCTTTTGTCAAGAGGTTTTTTGAACTTTTATTTGGAAGCCCAAAATCTGAGTCTCTTGTAGGGGACTGAAGTTGTTGTCGCTGACCAAAATCAGACCTCTGCTACCATCGGCTAACTCCGGGCCGAATGTCAACCCCTCAATGTTGTCTAGGGGAATTTTTAGGGTTTCCAAGTCCAGCAGCAGCCGTTTTTGAGCGGGAGAAACCTCGCCCCGACTGCTTTTGAGGCTTTCTATCCCTTCTATGCGATCGGCTTTTTCCAAAGAAACCTCAAATAGCCTAACAGTAACGCCGGTTTCCAGGGAGAAAGCACGCTCTAAACTCAGCAAGCGCTTGTCGTCGATCGCCAACAAATCCGCTAAACCATTGGTAGTGAATTTTCCCACAGGATTTGCACCAGGGGGTAGCGGTTCGGTGATGTAGGCAAAGGAGGCATCTGGATTGCCGCTTAACGCATCGTAGCGCAGAATCCGGCACGGGCTGCCTTTTTCCAGAGAAGGCACGGCGCCATCCTGTACCATAGCGTTTTCGGTGGCGGTGAATAGATATTGGCGATCGGGCGTTAAAGTCAAACTTTCAAAGGATAGATTGTTGCGAATGCCTTTAGTGCCTTTGTCGTCTGGCAAAAATAGATCGGGAATTGGCAGCGTTTTGAGCAGTTTACCGTCGAGGGAGAATTCTTTGATGAAAGGATTGATTTGGCGATCGACATCTCCCTCCGAAGAAACAAACACGCTATTGCCCGCAAAAGTTATCCCCTCTAGATCTAAACTTAAACTCGGAAAACTTTCGCCCTTTTCATCTAATAAAGTAGTGACACCAGTAAATTCAATATTTTCTTTTTCCAATTTACCCGATTTCAAGTTTATTTTGAGAGAATAAAAGCGAGCCGGAGCCTTGCTGCTGCGGTCATCCGAAATGGCATAATAAACTTGTTTTTCGGCATCGTAAGTAATCCCCGAAAGTCCGCCAATCTCCGTCCCCTGAAACGGAGAACCAGTAGGAAATATTGCTCTGCCGATAAAATCTATTTTGGTAAGGGCGAAAGATTGGACTGACAAATTCATCAAAATTGCCACAATTGCTGCTATCAAAAAACAGGAAATAAATATAATTATTTTTGCTGACTTTCGCATCTTACTATCTTCTCTTTCTAACTTCGCGCCCTTTGCGCCTTCGCGGTTCGTTTAATCATAAAATCACCGTTTCTGATTCAGCAAAAAATTAGTCAACCAATCTTTCACCACATAAGTAGCGCGACAGTCGTCCTCATTGTAGCGGACGATCGCCTCCAAGATCGATCGATCGCCAGTTTTGAGCCAATCATCGTACCAACAGACACACTGAGCCCCATTAGCCTTAGCATCCCGCCAGTCAAAACCCAACCAGCGGGCGATGGGTTTTAGCGCATAACTTTCCACCGGCATAATCGCCTGCTGCGTCACTTGTTTGTGAATATCTACAAACCGTTTCAGCACTGGTTTCCACAAATAAGCTGGAGTATGGTAAAGTTTAGCTAGGCGTTTAAAAGTCTTGACTTCGTAGTCGCAAAAGTGGAAAATCGGAGCAATAGGATAAGCCCACATTAATTCTAAAAATTGCTCCCAAATTGCACCTTCCTCTGCTGCTGATTCTGCCAGAAAACCGTGGAATTTTTCAGTTTTGTTGTACCTATCGACAACTAAGACTCCGTGGAGATAATCTAAATTCATCTCCGGTTCCGCTTCAATGTCAAAATAGAGTTCGATTGGGGCTACCGACAAAAAAACAGATTGAGAATAGGGAATTGGTTTGCTGCGGAGAATAGGCGCAGGCTTTGCTGGTGCTGCTGGTTTATTTTCTCTAATTTTTACTTCTTCAACTGTGATGTCATTCAAGATATTATCTACAATATCTGGTACTATTTCAGATAAGTTAAGTTGTTCTAAATTCTCACTTCTACCTTCTTCTATATCCTTGATCCGTGTATCCATGTCAAAATCCGTGTCGTGCCTTCCTTCTTCCTTCTTCCCTCTTCCGACTTCCATCGAACTGACATCCGTTACATCCGTTATAAAATCCGTTGCCGAACTTCCTTCTTCCCGCAACAGCGGTTGATTTAACAAATGAGATTGAGCTTGCCGCACCACATCAAAAGCAACTCTGTCGGGAAATTCTGGATAATCGGCCAGCAATTCGGAATTAGCATTAGCGAGAGATTCTACATCAGTAATTCCTAGAGTTTTTAGTCTAGCATAGCGGCCGGCAGTAACTCCGGGCAATAGCGAAAGATGTTTAATAGATTCTGCTTCCCCATGACAAGTAGTATACCAACCGCAAAGATTGCATTTTTGGCGGGAAATGAACACTTCGGGTTTATCCATATTTTCTATCATCTGAATGCAGCGATCTAATATCTCGAACATCTGAGGATTTCGCCGATCGATATTCACTTCCCAAAACCCTTTTTTTCGCAGCATTAGCCACGCAGATTCGGGGATTTTTCCCTGCACGGCCGCTAATATTCTGGCGTGAAAAGCTGCAATAATTTGATAGTCTAGCTTTGGTCGTTTGCTGAGCCAAATATCGGCAGTAACGTAACTCCAATCGCCAAATTTGGATTGTCCTGGCTGTTTGATTAATAAATGCGGGCGGCTGACGAGGGTAATATTTGAAGAGTGCGGAGTGGAGGATGAAAGATGAATATTAGTTTGGGAGACTTCCCCCGTATCTGAGAAATATTGACCGTCAATTCCTACCATAGAAGTTAATTTACCGTTGGTTTGGCCCAATTCGCCTTGGATTAGAACTCCTCGGTAAATGCGATCGACTCCTTGCTGCATTAAACTCAATGTAGCGATCGCGCCAGCTTCCCAATCCCCTCTAGGATAATATGGTTGTTGGTAAGTCTCGTGTTCCAAAACCTGCTGCTGGTATGCGGCGCTGTCGCGCATCAGTTTCAGCAAAAAGTCGCTGGGGGGATCTAGTTGTTTCCAGTCTCCGCAGGTGTCTAAAAATGCTCGGAGATTGCATCGTTGATAGGAAAGTAGCAGTTTGTCAGTTATTAACATTTAGTATTCGCAAGGCAGAGAATAATTAGAAGTCATTAGTCATTGGTCATTGGTCATTAGTCATTAGTCGGGAGGATTTATGCGGCATCTAAAAAGTAGGTTTCAGGACGACTTACTGTGTTCAAATAGCACTACAAATGCCCAAAAGAGATGCTAGCGGAGGAAGAAGGAAGAAGAAACCTTTTTTAGAGAGGTTTTGGACGATCGACATTTATGCAATATTAACGTTATCAATAATTCCCCAAAAAAAATGACAAAGGACAATCACCGGCAACAATTTTCAGCTTTGGCCAATAAAGCTTATTTTAACTACGGCGGACAAGGGCCGCTGCCTGAGCCTGCTTTAGAGGCGATTTATGAGGCTTACAAGCGGGTGCAGCTTGGGGGGCCGTTTTCGGGGGAGGTGGGGGCTTGGGTGGTTCAGGAGGCGATGCTGACGCGACGGGCGATCGCATCTGAGTTGGCCGTACCTGCTGAAACCATCGCCCTGACTGAGGATGTCACCGTGGGCTGCAATATTGCGCTGTGGGGCATTGATTGGAAAGCAGGCGACCATTTGCTGCTTTCTGATTGCGAACATCCGGGCATTGTAGCTAGTGTAATGGAACTTCAGCGCCGTTTCAACATTGAGGTTTCGTTTTGTCCGCTGGCTGCTACTTTGAATGAAGGATCTCCAGTGCAGGTAATTGCTGATAGTTTGCAGCCAAATACTCGGTTGTTGGTAATCAGTCATATTTTATGGAATACTGGTCAAGTTTTGCCTCTGACTGAGATTGTAAAAGTATGTCATCAAACAAAAGTGAAAGTGTTAGTTGATGCGGCTCAATCGGTGGGGGTTTTACCTTTAAATTTGATTGAATCTGGGGTTGACTTTTATGCTTTTACTGGTCATAAATGGTGGTGTGGCCCGGAGGGTTTGGGCGGGCTTTATGTGAGTGCGGCGGCTTTGGCAGATTTGCATCCGGTGTTTATCGGTTGGCGGGGAATTGTGACGGATGCTAATGCTAAAGTTCTTGGGTGGAAGGCTGGATCGCAGCGCTACGAGATTGCGACTTCGGCTTATCCTTTGTATGCGGGTTTGCGAAGTGCGATCGCCCTTCAGCATGAATGGGGAACTGTGGAGGAAAGGTATGCAGAAATTTGCCGTTTGAGCAAGTATCTCTGGGAATGTTTGTCGGAACTTCCCGATGTGGAATGTTTGCGAACATCTGCACCGGAAGCTGGTTTAGTTTCGTTTAGATTGATGAATAAGATGCCGCACAAGCAGTTGGTTGGTTTGTTGGAAAAGCAGGGAATTATGGTGAGAACAATTCTGAATCCTGATTGCGTGCGGGCTTGCGTTCACTATTTTACCACTGAGGCGGAGATCGATCGGTTGGTTGGGGCGATCGCCATAGCGAAGTTTTCATTTGAGTAAAACTTTAGCATTAGCAGTTATTCATTTTCAGCCAGCCACAGCTCGATTTCTTCTCGGTTGCGATCGTAATAGTTCGCAACCGCTTGCAAATCTTGAAGGGTGATTCCTGGATAATTATAAAGAAGTTCGGCTTCAGTTGCGCCCTGTTGTTGGTAGGCGATAATCGTCCCGACGGGAATGCGAGTATCGCGAATTCCCGCTGCACCGCCACAAATTCCTGGAGTTTTGTGAATGGGATGTTGAAGGGTTTGGACGAATTGCAGCGTTTGTGCTAGCAAGTCATCAGGCAGTGTTTCAATGGTTTGGAGAAGTTGTTCTTTGAGGGTCATAATCGATATCCAGATGCAGTAGCGGTTTAGACAGCGACTTTTTCCGGTACAGCCCAGAGAATAAATCGATGGAGGGAAATGCCTTGGAGTGCCACCAATTTTTCAGCTTCTTTTTGTAGCTGAACGGGTAAGTTTAAGGTGTGGGATGTCATTAATACAACTTCCGTTTTCTAAGATAATTGCAGATTTGCCAGTAGTTGAGTTTAAGATTTTCTCAATTTTTCAAATCTTGGAAAAACTTTAGTTTGTATTTTAGCGCAATATCTCTGCGGGATGTGGCGTGATTTCTAAGAATTGACACCTGCTGATAAAAAAGCCGATCGCCCTTTCAGCCAAAAACACCAAAGGACCATCGCCCTTTTCGCCCAAATTTCGACCTACGCACCCCAACAAAAGAAACCGGGTTTTTCACTAAATCTGCCATTTCCATGCAGTATCTTCGCAAAAAACCCGGTTTCTGAGCTCTCAGGCCCAAGTCCTATTAGTGACTGTGCCCGTGTCCGCCATGAGAATGCCCGCGATCACCATGAGAATGCCCGTGATCCCCATGAGAATGCCCGTGCCCTTCATGAGAATGCGCGTGCTCGCGGTGCGCCGAAGCCAAACTCGGATTAACAGCAACCGCAGTCTCACTCAACAGCGCTTCAATCTGCGGATTTGCCCACTCCGCCGCCATTTTCAAGAACTCAGGACGATCGTTCACGCAAGGCAATTTGCGGTAAGTTACTCCCTTACGCTGTTTCTGCAATGACTCAATAACATGATCGACATCTAACAAAGTTTCGTGATTTTCCGTCGCAAATCCGATCGGCATAAACACGATCGCAGTTGCACCCAAATCGATCAAATTCTTCGCAGCCAACGTCGCATCCGGCTGAGTCCACTCAATCAGCGGCGTGTCATGGTTCAGCCAACCCACCGAAATCAAAGGATAGCGATACATCAAACGTTCCCGCACGCGATCGTACAAAGCCTGACTTTCCACAATACCCGAAGTAAAACCCTTCGCCTTGTGCGGACAACCGTGATTCATCAGCACAATCCCAATCTGAGAAGGCAAATGCGCCACAGCCAAATCGTTCTTAATTTCCTCTTCCACCATATCAGCCATTAGCTGAATGTAAGCCGGTTCATCGTAAAAAGAAGGAATGTAGCGCTGTCCTTTTACCCAATGTTCGCCGCCGTCAGTGGTTTTGACTAAAGCATTATTCACCTGTTCCACTGCAATGCCGCTAGTGAAAATAGAATCAACTACCAACAGCGGATAAATCAGGATTTTATCAAATCCTTCCGATTTAATTTCGGCAATTACTTGTTCCGGCAAAAACGGCGCGCAAAAGTTAAAAGCTTTGAAAACTTTTACTTTATCGCCCCATTTTTCCTGCAAATTCTTTTCAATTCCGGCGCGCTGCTGTTCAAAAATAGCATTGTGCGGCGAAACAAATTGACCGTGTTTGTGACTCCACTCGTGCAAGTCAAAAATTGCTAAAATCTTCGCCAGCGGCGGATAAATCCAAGTCGGTACCGGCGCGAATTTGGCGGTAAGTAAATTTAAAGCTTGTTCGTTGTAGTTGGCAAAATCGTCGTAGCTTTCGACTTCGCCGTAACCCATCAGCAAGACTGCAACGCGATCGTTACTTGCGGGTGCAGCAGATGTTTTTAACTCAATTTTTTCGGGAGAAGCAACCACTTTGTATTCCTCAATTTGAATTTTTTTAAGAGTCGCAGCAAGGATGAACCAGAATTGCGAAAAAAATCTGGTTTCTCGGCTGCCCGGATATCCCCATTATCCCGTAGTCCGCCAGGGGTTTCGGCTAGCGTTAAGTTTTATGTTTTCTTAAGACTTCCTCACCTTGCCTCCAGTTTCGGTGTTTCGGAGCGTTCCCAGCGTTTATTGTGGGGGGATACTCTTCAAACTTGACTCTGTTATTAGTTTAACATCCTATCCCCCTGGATAGCATATAATTAGTTATGGTGTACAATTAAGTAAAGTTATGTTAAGCTGATAATTAATATTATTGAAGCAAGATGAGACTGGTAATTTGTCCGGGAGTTCACGACCCAAAACTAACCGATCGCTTCCTAGCGGGACTTTCGGAGGTGTGGGAACCAGACAATCCTCGGCAAAATACCCAAACATCTTACCCTGTCAAGATTTTTCCCGCTCATAAACACCCGCCTTTTTCAGCGCTTGACATATTTCACTTTTTATGCAGTCAAGAGTTGACCGGAGAAAGTTTAGTATTTGTGAGCTTTTCGGCAGGAGTAGCCGGGGCGATCGGGGCCGCATGGATGTGGCAGCAACTAGGCGGCCAAGTCGGGGCATTTTTTGCCCTAGACGGCTGGGGAGTACCCCTAGGGGGCAATTTTCCCATCCACAGGCTCAGCCACGATCGCTTCACGCACTGGAGTTCAGCCATTCTCGGCAGCGGTGGAGACAGCTTTTATGCAGATCCGGCGTTAGCGAAGCCCTCGAAGAGGATCGCACATTTAGATTTATGGCAAGATCCCCAAACCGCCAAAGGCTGGCACCTCAGCCAAAACCGAGCCGGTATTGAAACCGCAAAACCCACAACCGCAGCCAAATTTTTAGTCCACCTATTGAAACAGTACGGAGTCCAATCAGTTGTTTAATTTTAATTTAGTATCATCGGCGATCGCACCTATTGTCACTGTTTCTAGTCTAGAAAATCCTCTGTCTTCAGACAGAAAAAACAGCATCAAACAGTGGCTAATATTTTGTGCCTCAGCATTTTTAGTCTCAATTCCCGTCTTCGTGCAAGCACCCTTAGTTCGCTTGTATCCCACCATCAGCTTGCTTTCCACAATTCCCTGGTTCGTCCTCAGTTTAGTGCTAATTTTTCGCCCCAAAACCCAACTTTGGGGAGATTTATTATTAGGATTTGCCGGATGTTGGCTGGCGGGTTCCATCTATTGGGGCTGGTTTAGATGGGAACCTATTTTACATCTACCTATAGAAGCAATTGGGTTGCCTTTTGCTATTTGGTGCTTGAACAAATCTTGGGGAAAAGTGGGCAGCTATTTTTACCTGGGTTCGCTATTTGGTACTGCAATTACTGATTTATATTTTTATTTGACTGGGTTGATGCCTTACTGGCGGAAAGTTATGTACGCGGAACCGGAATTCGCTATGCCGATTTTTCAAAGTGCGATCGGGCAAATTGACACTCCTTGGGGCATAGGTTGCGCTCTACTTTTAATTGCTGTGTTGCTAACCGTAGGTTTGCTGAGTTTGCGCGACGCACAATTGCACTGGCGCGCCTTCAGCGGCGCTGTTTTGAGCACGCTTTTGGTGGATGGTTTGTTTTGGCTGGCTGCTTCTGCTGTTTGAGATTTTTGACCGCTGATTAGGGCGGATTGACGCTGATTTTTTGATAGTTCGTTTGTCTGGTTTGTCTATTAATTTTGACTTGAGATTTTTGGGTATTTTTGACCGCAGATGTGGGTGGATCGATATCGTGTCCGGTCGATTCACTACGAACGGATGTTGACTGTTCGCTCGATCGAAGTCACAGTTTGATCGGGATTGCTTGGATTCCCGATTAACCGCTGATTTTTACAGTCCACCAGCTCATCTAACTGCTTCTAATTTATTGATTTTTTTGACAGTAAATTTTCTTTTAATCTTTTCCTGCTTGCATGATATGAGTTATGCTCGCCTCAGAGGCGATCGCCCGATCGCTCCTAAAGCAATCTTTAAGTGATTTGTAGGACTACTCGCTACCAGGCAAAAAGGTCGGCAGAACGTCTGGATATGCCCTGTCAGGCAGAACGATGAGTTAAAATCTAAAATCTAAAATCTAAAATCTAAAATTAAGCTCATGGCTTTCATTTCAATTGGCGGTGTAGAACATTATTACGAGTGGATAACCGCAGACAACAGCGCCCAACCCAGCGGCAAACCAGTAATGGTATTTCTCCACGGCTGGGCCGGCTCGGCGCGCTACTGGGAAAGCACGGCGCGGGCTATGGCTGATGATTTTGATTGTTTGCTGTACGATATGAGAGGTTTTGGTCGATCGCCCTTGCCGCCATCACCACCTGAGTCTAGCTACGAACTCGAAACCTACGCCCGCGACTTGGCCGAATTATTAGAAGCTTTGAATTTACCCCGCGTCTTTCTCAACGCTCACTCTACAGGCGCATCTATTGCGACTTTATTTCTCAACCTTTATCCCGAAAAAGTAGAAAAAGCAATTCTTACTTGCAGCGGGATTTTTGAATACGACGAGAAAGCCTTTACAACTTTTCATAAATTCGGCGGTTATGTCGTGAAATTTCGGCCGTCTTGGCTGGCTTCTATCCCGTTTGCCGATCGCATCTTTATGGCCCGGTTTTTGCGCCAATCTCTCCCTACAGAGGTCAGTCTGGCGTTTCTCAAGGATTTTTTAATGGCAGACGAAGAAGCTGCTATTGGTACAATGGTGACGGCCGTCAGCAAAAGAGCTGCCGAGGAAATGCCCGAAGAATTCGCACGGTTGAGCGTTCCCACGCTGCTTGTAGCAGGAGAATTCGATCGAATTATTCCCGCCGTCATGGGAGAACAAGCAGCCTCCCTCAGCAAAAAAGTAGAATTTGTTATAATTCCCAATACGGCTCATTTTCCGATGTTGGAGGATGCCGCAACATATTTGCAGCGAATCCGAGACTTTTTGCCTGCAGCGGTTTAGTTGAGTTGTTGTTGGTTTAATGTACGATCGGAAAAGCCAGCTTTTAACGCTGTCTTTATTCCGATCTTAATTTTTAATTCGTAATTTCTTAAAGCGAAAGGTGGTAATATGAGCGACCTCGACCAATACTATAAAGTCCTGGATCTGCTGCCGGGAGCTTCCCGAGAAGAAATTACTCAAGCCTACAAGGATTTAGCGTTCATTTGGCATCCCGATCGCATCCCCAAAGACAATCCCAGATTATTGCAGAAAGCGGAAGAAAAGATTAAGCAAATTAATCAAGCTCGCGAACAATTGCGATCGATTCAGGTAAGAGGTCAGAATCAGAACGCTCAGCACAAAAATACTCAGTACAAACAAGCTCAGCAACAAAATACCCAATACAAACAAACTCAGCAGCAATACACCCAGCAGCAATACACCCAGCAGCAATACACCCAGCAAAAACAAACTCAGCAACAAAATACCCAGCAGCAATACACCCAGCAAAAACAAGCTCAGCAACAAAACACCCAGCGAAAACAAACTCAGCAACAAAACACTCAGCAACAAAACACTCAGTATCAAAACACTCAGTATCAAAACACTCAGTACAGAAATACTCAGCAACAAAACACTCAGTATCAAAACACTCAGTATCAAAACACTCAGTATCAAAACACTCAGCCACAAAACACTCAGCCACAAAACACCCAGCCGTCACCAGCAACGCCAAAAGAACCCCGCTACTCTCCCGAACCCTCTTCAGGAAAATATGGGGGAAATTATGCGGGAAATTATGCTGGAAACTATGCGGGAAATCCTACCGGGCCCTATTCTGATGCTTCCCGCTACCAATCGCCACCGCCGCAGCCATCTCAACCTTACCGCCCTGCTGCGCCGCAAGCTCCCGATTTGAGCGGTTCTAACTTTAAAGGAGCTTCCTTGAAAGAAAAAGATTTTTCAGGGAGAAACTTGAGCAATGCAAACCTGAGCGAAGCTGACTTAAGCGATACTTTTCTGCACAATATCAACCTTACAGGTGCGAATTTGCAAAAAGCTAACTTGTTTAGAGCAAACTTGTTAGGGGCTTGTTTGATCAATGCTAATTTGAGAGAAACTAATTTAATCGGAGCAGATTTGAGCGGTGCAGACTTGAGCGGTGCGGATTTAACGGGTGCTAAAATCGGTTATGGCGATCGGGTAATGGTCAAACTTACGGGAGCTAGATTAACAGGTGCAATATTACCCGACGGTAGTGTTCATAACTGAATGATTGAGTTTTGCAAAAATCTGATTTTAGTAAATTTCCGCTCCAAACTTATATTATGCCCCTGAGAACAACAGCAATAAAATGAGTTAGTAGCGCGCAATACGAGTTTTTTCTTAAGTTGCGGTTCGTAGCGCGGAATGCGAGTTTGTTCTTAAGTTGCGGACTTTAGTACGCAACTAAGCGATATTTACTTATCGCAGTCAATCCACCGGACATCATATAAAACCCCGTTACTGGCTCCATCGAGGTCGATCGAATTTAATACTAATTCTTCCGCCCGCGCAACTTTCGTCCAGCAGCCAGCATCGCGCCTCCCGCCATCAAACCCGCCACAGTCATCGGTTCGGGAACTGGCTGCGCTGGAACCGTCCCCACAGAACCGCCTTTAATAAATACAGCAGAATCTAAATTACCGTCACCCACATCTTTAATGCGGATGCTCAAAACATTCGTCTGATTTTGCTTGAGCAAACCCTCAAAACCTAAAACTTTAGTAAAACCATCCAGCCTAACAATATTAGCAGCAATACCTGTCAAACTTGGGTTGTCAATATAGTCTGGGTGATCTTGAGAGCGATTATACGGATCGGGAACAAGATTATTAATTGTCACTATTTGTCCGTCGCTCAATTTGGCTAAATTAGTGCCGTTTAGCAGCAGTTCAAAATCGTCATTAAATTCAGAGCCGCCAAACTCAGGAAACTCCTCAGAAGCAAATACATATTGAAAAAACAATTTTTCAACCGTGCTATTAGCAAAAAAACTGAGGTTGAGCTGAGTCAAATCTCCCTCTTCGCCCTTTGGCCCAAAGTCCGTGTTTAAATCGCTGCCGTTGGTGATTACGTTATCTTTCTGATTCTTACCCGGTATATCTGTGACTTTACCGGTACTGAGAACAACACCTGATGTCAAACCAAAGGGGTCATTCATAAAAGTACCAAAAGCAGCAGAATTCCCGCTAATTGAAATTGAAAAATCACTCAGTCCGGCTGTATTATTTCCCAATAATTTGTTTTTCAAAGTCTCAGTGTTGTTAGTTGCTCCTACCGAAAATGCCATTGCTGGGGCGGCCAACAAGCTCAGAGCAGCAGTTAAGCTAGCAAGTTTGTTAAGATTTATCATAGTTTTCGTGTGATAATTGTTAAGCTGATTCATTCCGTAACTTCATTTTCACATTATATAAGTATGAATGTCTAGGGACTTTACAAGGAATTTATATCTAAGTATATTTACGGTTTTTATTGTAAATTGTATGGGTATTTTGTGGTGGTGAGTCAGTCAATAAAGCTCAGTGCAAAAATATTGAGTCCGAAATACACGCAGACAAACGAATAATTTCCAGACTTACACACTGGATAGCAATTAAAACGAGTTTTTATACGGTTGGCGATCGCCACAATTACTAATGACAGATCGTGGATGACTAAAACCCTTTTGCTTCTCCTTCCCCGCGCGGATCGGCAGCCCCTTCCAACCAACCATCAGGCGTCAGGACGATCGCATTAGCATTTCCCCAGCCGTCGCGTTCCACAATTTGGTGTCCCCGGCGGCGCAACTCCGATAGCGTCGCAGCATCAAAACCTCCGCGTTCCACCATCAGGCGATCGGGCAGCCACTGGTGGTGAATTCTCGGTGCAGATACAGCCTCGCCGACATTCATGTCGTAAACCAACACATTCAGCACAATTTGCAAAACCGTGGTAATAATCGTGCTACCTCCGGGGGCACCGGCAGCGAGACGAAATTTGCCATTTTCTGTGACAATCATCGGTGTCATGCTGGATAAAGGAGTTTTTCTAGGGGCGATCGAATTTGCTTCACCGCCCACCAAACCAGACAAATTCGGCACTCCTGGCGCAGCGGCAAAATCGTCCATCTCGTTGTTGAGCAAAATTCCCGTACCCGCCGCCACCACCGCAGCCCCAAAACGACCATTCACCGTAAACGTCAAACTCACCACATTCCGATCCGAGTCAACTACCGTCAGGTGAGTAGTTTCCGGCGACTCGCGCACAAAACGGCTCAAAGTTTTAGCATCAACAGCTTTTACCTCCGTCGAGGGTTTGGCTGTTTTCATGTCGATTTGCGATCGGCGAAATTTGCCATAATTCTTGCTAGTCAAAGCTTTAACCGGTACACTCACAAAATCGGGATCGCCCAAATACTCAGCCCGATCGGCATAAGCAATTCGCATCGACTCCGCCAGTAAATGTAGCATATCTGGACTTTTCCTCCCCAACCTTTTGAGATCCGTATCTCCGAGGATATTTAAGATTTGCAATAAATGAACGCCGCCGGAAGAAGGAGGCGACATCGCGCAAATTTGGTAAGCGCGAAAGTTACCGCAAACCGGATTGCGCCAAATCGGCGTATAGTTTTTCAAATCTTCGAGAGTCATGATGCCGCCGTTTTTAGCCATGTCGCTGGCGATCGCCCGCGCAATATCCCCGCGATAAAAACTTTGCGGGTTTTGAGAAATTTTCCGCAAAGTCCGCGCCAAATCCCGCTGCACCAAAAGTTCTCCCGGCTGGTATACAATGCCGCCACGAGTAAAAATATCCCGCGCCGCCCGGTTTTTTTTAATCGCATCCACTCGCCCCCCAACAGCCTTTGTGAAGCGGGAACTTACCGGAAAGCCATTTTCCGCAAGGGCGATCGCCTGCGCCACCACCTGCGCCCAAGGCAACTTCCCGTACTCGCGTTGCACCGTATAAAGTCCAGCCACCGTACCCGGAATACCCGCCGCCAAATGCCCGTCCAGACTTGCCCTAGGGCGCACCTTGCCTTGCTTGTCGAGGTACATATCCCGCCCCGCCCGTTTCGGAGCTCGTTCCCGGAAATCCAGCGCTTGCACAGTCCCCCTTTCGGCCCGCCGCAGCAGCAAAAAACCCCCGCCCCCGATACCCGCCGAAAAAGGTTCCACCACCGAAATCGCCAAAGCCGTAGCAGCCGCCGCATCCACCGCATTGCCACCCTCTTGCAACACCCTCAGCCCCGCAGCACTCGCCAGAGGGTGAGCCGAAACTACCATGCCCTGTTTGCTGCGCTGCTGCAACTTTGGCTGTAGTTGCTGCTGGCAGCCGCCGAACAGCAAAACCGTTAGGAAACAAGTATAAATTCGCACTTTACCGCTTAACTTAAAAAACATTCGCCCCCCCATTTTTCAGTTAATTTTACAGCAGAATTTGAATAACATCATCCTAAAGATATAGATTAAATCTCAATTGACATACAATAATTAATAGCTACAAAGTTACTATTTCAATTAGTCCGATAGTTTAATTACAATACTCCCGACACTTTTTGAGGTGGCGACCAAAACCCACATTCTACCGTTAATATTTCACAGAATGGAGAATATCCCACCCTAATCATACCGATTGTCGTTACCTAAATCTCCTAAAAACCCTCACCGCGATACCGCTCTTAGAATAAATTCCCTGACTGAGAGCGGTATCGCGCGCGTGAGGGTTTCACCAGAAATGGGCAATAACAATAATTCTACCGTTGGCGATTAAAAACTGTCCCGACTATGATGATATCAAAAGTTAATTCAATGAATTTAGTCTCAAAAAATTAACAAGGTTATATAATGGTGGAACTAGAGTCTTGTTAACAGTGCGTACAAAATACGATCGGACAAAAATAGCATGGGAGTATTTCCGACTTTTAAAAAGCATTTTTTTAAGACTTACGAGCGTTAAAGTAAAACACAGATGCTCCTAATAGCAGCCTATTTCTGTGCGTGCCTAAACGCCAGGCAGTGGAAAGAAGCTGGAACGATCGAAACGATAACAACATTCTGGCTGGAAAGTTAACAGCTAAAACAAAGCCTTGGAAATCGCACTAGATCGCACTTGGTGGCTTTCAAAGCCTGCAATTTGCAGTTTATGTATAAAACTCCTACTTTCTCAGTATTTTCATGGAATCTTCATTCCTAAGTGGCGAAAACCATACTTAAAAAAAAATAACTACCAATCCCTAGCTAATTCAATTCATGAACAACGAAAAAGTCAGTATAATTATTCCTGCATTTAATGCAGCAGACACTCTAACCGAAACAGTTGTTTCCGCAGTCAACGGTACTCACAAGCATTTAGAAATTTTAATTATTGATGACTTCTCTACAGACGCTACAGCCCAAATTGCTGCTAAACTTGCCGAGCAAGATTCCCGAATTCAATACTTCCGAAATTGCGAAAATTTTGGAGTTTCTAAGGCTAGAAATTTAATGATAAATCGAGCAACGGGCAAGTATGTAGCGTTTCTCGACAGCGACGATACCTGGGAAGCAAACAAGCTAGAAGTTTGTTTAAAAATGCTCGAAGACAATCCCGAAGTCAAAGCTGTGGCTCATGCTTTGCGATATTTAGACAAGCACGGCAACAAGTTGGGCTATATTGCCACCTATCCTACAACTAAAGCAGAAATGCAGGCGATTAAGGAGACAGGTGAAAGTCCTTGGGTTTTTCCGTCTTCTGTGGTAGTCGATCGCTCTATTCTACTCCAAGAAGGTGGCTTTGCAGAAGATTGGCAGGTAGGAGAAGATACAGAATTATTTACCAAAATTGCTCAAAAGCACGGCTTGTTAGCAACGAAGACACCTTTAGGAAATTATCGAATTAGAGGGAACTCTCTGACAGACAAACACTGGCTGAAAAAGCGCATAGCTGCTGATTGTGTCAAGGAAAACCAACTGCGACGCTTGCGGGGAGAACAAGAGTTATCGCTCAACGAGTACGAACAGGTATGTTTTAATAATTTGCCACGGTTGAAAAAATTTAACAAATTTCGAGAACTTTTGGCACTGCACTACATGAGAAAGCTGGGACAAAGCTGGTTAAATCGGGAGGTGTTGCAGACTCTAATGTACGGCATTGCTACCACAGTGTTGTCTCCGAAAGGTGCTGTGAACAAATGGAAATGGATAAAGGCTCACGATCCGTTGGGCGATTTAACTGTAGAAGATACCAGTGATTCGGTAGAATTGAACTCCCAGCAATCCTCCCAAATCGGCGGGAAATCCTAGAGGAGATCCTGTCCGGTCAATTGACCGCAATAAGATTGGTTAGCGCCGGCCCAATGCGAGTCCGCTTTGATTCTGCAGACGGTCGTCCGCACTACGAACCTTTTTTTTGTTACGATCGTAGACCGGAGATGATATCAAACCCCTTTTTTAGGCAGAAAGTTAAAAGCAAAGATTTAGAAAAAATTCTATTTTGTACTTTCTGCTTTTCAGAGAACGATCGCCTTTTTAGTTTAAACTTGATGAAATTTATGGACTGGCAAGAAGTTTCCGGCAACTGGGTATTAATTCCTTCTAAACCGATCGCGATCGTGCATTTTCTCGGCGGTGCATTTGTGGCGAGTGCGCCGCAACTAACCTATCGCTGGCTGTTAGAAGCTTTGGGGAATCAAGGATATGTTGTAGTAGCAACGCCGTTTGTCAATACTTTGGATCATATTGCGATCGCCCGCGATGTCCTCAACAAATTTGAAAATGCCCTCGATCGCCTGCGCGCCACTAAATTGCTCAAATCTTCCTATCTCCCCATCTACGGGATAGGGCACAGCATGGGATGCAAACTGCACTTGCTGATCGGTTCTGTATTTGACATAGAAAGGGCAGGCAATATTCTGATTTCTTTCAACAATTATGCAGCCTCCGAAGCCATTCCCATCGTCGAGCAAATTTCCCCCGTCTTTAAAGTAGAGTTTACCCCTTCCCCGCAAGACACCAATCGCCTAGTGCAAGATAGCTATCAAATCCGGCGCAATCTTTTAGTCAAATTTAACGGCGACAACATCGACCAAACCCTGCTGTTGACAAATCTGCTAAAACCGAGATTTCCCGACATGATTACAGTTCAGACTCTAGCCGGCAACCATCAAACACCATTAGGTCAAGATGTTAGCTGGCCTATGGGTCAAATTTTTACTCCCTTCGACGCGATCGGACAATGGGTCAAACAAGAAGTGTATCGGGAATTAAATCAATTAAAACGGACAATTCTGCTGTGGCTTAATCCTTTGTCAAAGGATTTTTAATCTTAAAGTTCCGATTTTAGCTGCGCGAAATTAAATTTATAAATTACCCATAAACTCTATCTGTAGTGCTTAGCTTTCCACGCGATCGCTACCAATAGCGTCAAAAATCCCTTTGCGTAAGTCCTAAAACTGCCGGAGGGATGTTTGAGCTGTGCACTCATAGCGAAAAAGATCCTACTTTTCCGACTTTTCCGACTTTAAAGATCCGACTTTTCCGACTGACATGAGCCTGAGTGGTGAGTCAACATAGCGATAGATGCATCTGAGACTAGGTAAATTACTGCCTAAATTAATCGCAAGTTGTTTGTCCACCTAGAGTTTCAGGCTCCAGAGATGTTAAGTTGTAGTTCTGCATCAATCCCTTGCTCAGGCACTCAAGATATAGATTCAGCTTTTTGGAAATTATGGCAGCAGCATCAAAATTATCTTTACCGTTGCTGTCGCAAGTGGATGGGAAATCCAAGCGATGCCGAAGATGCCCTCAGTCGGGCGATGCTGAAAGCTTGGCAGAAAGCAAGAGATTGTACGGATGATATCAAAAACTTTAAGGCTTGGTTAACCAAACTGACTTATAACCTGTGCGCCGATATCCATCGAGAGCGCAACAGAAGTGCAGTAGGAGTTGAGAGTTTAGACACCATTGCTGTAGAAAGCCAAACCCAATTAATTAGCCAAGAAGAAACACCAGTTCGTGCTGCTATGGAGCGCGAACTCGAATTATTTTTTCGCGCCGCAATAGATGAGTTGCCAGATAGATTGCGCGAGACTTTTATTCTCCATTTTGAATCAGGGCTATCTTATCCAGACATTGCCGAACAGCTTGGTATATCCTACGATAACGTCCGCAAGCGCATTTCCCAGGCGCGGGCAATTTTGCGTCAGCGGTTCAATGAAAATTTCGGGGAAGATGGGACTGACTCGGATTTGTCTAATCCTAAGTCGAGGGTTTCTCCTCAGTCTGCCAAAGGGAAAAAGTCTCAGAATATTACTGAAAAAAAAACTCTTAAAGAGGAGATAGAAGAAAGAGAAATTGTTGCCCGTAGGGAAGTTCAAGAGTCGGTTTTAGTGAATGCTCAATCTGATGGGGACATAGGAGACAGAGAAATTGTTGCTGGTGGGGAAGTTCCACAAGCGGCGGTGTGTGTTGTGCATCTAGGCGCGAAGGATTATTCGCCCCTACGGATCTTGGCTAATACTCTGGGGAATGACAGCGAAAAAGCGATCGCCCCTAACGCCAACAGCCCATTGCTTTCTGAGTCTTGGGAAAGCCAAAAAGCTCTTGCTGTGCAGGCAGCATTAATGGTGCCCGCACGCCAAGCTGTTGTACTACCAGCGAGTGCAATCCGCTGTATTCCCAGTTTCTCAACGCCAGAAAACCCATACTTGCCCGAAATGCGATCGCGCCAGGGTGCCCGAGGCATATCGCGCAGCGTTGCGTCTTCTGTATCGCTTTTTCCACTGTACTGGAGGATGTGGGCAGACAGTGGCGGCGGCTGGCTTTCTTCCATCAGAAAAATAGGCAGGGAGAAAATCGCTTTAAATCAGTTTTTACAGCTTTTGGCTTTCCTCGTCTTGGCAAAGCCAAAAGCGGCGTGCAGGCGGCATTAATGCGGCCGCGATCGCTGCAATTGGCTATAAGCTGTTCGGCATTTAAAGGAGGATAAGGGTGCAGAGGACACGGCAGTGCCGTGTCCCTACCACGATCAATTGTAGGGACACGGCACTGCCGTGTCCTCTATATCTCTATATCATTCCGGTGCAGCCGGAATTGATATTAAGGGGGGGCTAGGGGGATCGAGCTTAACTGAACCGTATTGGGCTATATTCCCGCTTTCTCTATGACAGGCGCTGGGCGCGATATGCCCCTAGGCGAAATTTGGCATGGAAAAATTCGGCATCCTTTGTTTCGTCAATCTAGATTTTCAGGAAGAGATCGACTGCGTAGCAGGAATTTGTCAAATCCTCCCTCAAACCGCATCATCCCCCAAAGGTTAGAGATGCCATCTATCTAAAGACTGAATAATTCACAAATCACCTTCGGGAAACGTCTAACTAATAGAACAAAAAAAACCAACCCTGGAGTTGAAAAATTATGATTCGTCGTATTGCTTTCGTTAGTGGTCTCGTTATTCTCAATGCTTTTGGTTTCGCTACCGTAGCCCGTGCCGGTGAAGGCGGTGTGGCCGGTTCTGCGGCTTTCACCGTTGGCGCGAACTCATTGGTTACAGGTGTGGCTGTATCTGCTGCTGTCGGCAAAGAAAATGCTGCCGCTCATTCTTTCAACTACAGCGGCCTCAATACAAATGGTTTACAGAACTCAGCCTTTGCCATTGGTACTGCGGGTACACTGAGTCTCAACGCTCTTGGCGACCCAGCCGGCTTTAACCTCAACACAGTACAAGACAGCGCTCGCGGTACCGCGCAAGTCAATACCTTCACAGCAGGATACACCATCAACCTAGGTACTACTAGCAACGCTGTTTTGGGTACGACGAAGCCCTAGAACTGTTGAGAGTTGTTAGCTAGCAAGCTGATTTAGCAATTCAATCCGTTTTCTCCCCTCTCAAAGATGATATGAGGATCTCAGCGGCTCTCGCCACAGGAAGTCAGGAAAGATCCTCATTAAGAGAGGTTTTTTTATCCGCAATACCTTCTGATGAATAACAACGACATTCCCCAGATGAAACCCATGCTAAATACTTCAAAAACTATCAATCCAGCCACCACAATTGTTTTTATCGATGCCGGAGTAGAAAACGCCGAGCTACTCATTGAGGGGGTTCTTCCCACTTCTGAAGTCTTTGTCTTAGATAAAACGGCAGATGGCATCGAGCAAATTAGCCAGGTTTTACAACAGCGTCAGAATATTGATGCCGTTCATATTATTTCTCACGGTTCCCCAGGTTGCTTGTATGTGGGCAATAGCCAACTGAGTTTAGATACCCTCCACCACTACGCCCCCCAACTCCAACAGTGGAATGTTACCAACCTCCTCCTCTACGGTTGCAACGTGGCGGCTGGGGATGCTGGGGAAGAATTTATTACCAAGTTACACGCCCTCACTGGGTCAGAAATTGCTGCTTCTAAGACACTGACGGGGAGTGCAGCTAAAGGTGGAAACTGGGAACTAGAAGTCACAACAACCCAGATGCAGCCAGTGCTGGCACTGCAAGCCGAGGCTATGGCGAACTACGACTCTGTTCTTCCTACCGAAGAAACTATAAGCCAGTGGAATGGCAACGACGGAATTTATCCTTTTGGGGAGCCTGAAACACAAACCTATGGCCAAACTTTCACAGCAGCAGAATCATCGCTCCAATCGTTTAAGATTATATTAGACGACTATGATTTTGATCCCGATACAATAGATTTTAAAGCCTATGTAACGGCTTGGGATTCCAACACAAATGCTCCCACGGGTTCAATTTTATATCAGAGTGCGGCTCAATCCACGACTCATGGAGCAGGTTTTCAAACCTTCACTTTTAACTCTAACATCTCATCATTAACACCAGGACAAAAATATGCAGTCTTGATCAGTACAGAGGGGGTAACTGATGGGATTCCAGGAACAGGTGTGCAAGCGGCCATTTATAGTGATGTTTATCCGGGGGGAAATTTTGTTTATCAGAATGCTCCGGCTCTTTTCACCCCTAGGTACACCTCTATTCCTTCTTTGGATGCAGCTTTTGAATTGGTATATAGCCCTCCTGTCACTCCTGTCAACCTCACACCCAATAACGATGTTTTTCAAGGGACTGCAAATGCCGACCAAGTGAATGGTTTAGCGGGTAGCGATATTATCTACGGTAAAGCTGGAAACGATATCATCGATGGTGGCGACGGCGACGATATTGTCTACGGTGGCAATGATAACGATTTGCTGCGCGGTGGTAATGGCAGCGATCGCCTTTACGGTGATGCGGGTAATGACGAACTCCTCGGCGGTGACGGTGATGACATTCTCTATGGGGGTGATGGAAATGATATCCTCAATGGCGGTGCAGGGAGCGATCGGCTTTATGGTAATGCAGGGATCGATACCTTTGTTTTGGCACCAGGAATGGGTCTGGATTCCATCTACAATTTCCAAGATGGCATAGACATAATCCGATTAGATGGAGGTTTGAATTTCGGCGCTTTACAGATTGCCCAAAGTGGCACTTCCACCTTAATTAAAATTGCATCAACCGGAGAAACCCTCGCTTCTTTAATTAACACGAATTCCGCCTTAATTGGGGCGAGTGATTTTAGCGGTAGCGCGATAGACGTTACCTAATTGTCTCAATTATGAAATTATCAGGTGCGTTAACTTCCGTTAGCGTACCTTGGATTTTGATTTTATAATGATGAAACATTCCAAATATTCATTCCAATAAATATTTTTTTATTGCATCTATAGCGAGCCTAAATAAATTGTGTAATTCTTGTAGAGGAAAACCCCCGTGGTTGCCGCGATCCGTGGGGGTTTGCACAGGGCACTACCCCTACATATTTGTACCAATGATATCAATTCCGGTTGCACCGGAATGATATAGAGGACACGGCAGTGCCGTGTCCCTACCGAAAATAATATTGTAGGGACACGGCAGTGCCGTGTCCTAATTTTGGCTAATAATCCCGATGCTACCGGAAGCGATATGATTTATACGCCCTATATATAAAAATATTAAAGCCAGAGATTTAATATTTATTAAATCATCAGGATGTCAGGGTAAAATTACTGTATTAACTGATAGATTTAATCCCTAATTGCCGCGCTTATAATGACAATTAACTTCCTAAAAATTATCGCTAACCCTACTGCGCTCCTCTCAACAGCATACAATTGTAGTATTGTCGGTTTGACTCTCCTGAGCATCGCTTGCTCAACCCCAGCCACAGCACAAACTCGCTCCAATTTACTCGACACATCCAATCAACTCGATTCTGCTGCTGCGAGTGTTTCCGACCTTCCAGAAACCACCCCTTTATCAGAAACACCCAACTCGTCTACTTATCCTACAAACCAGGAGCCCTCATCCCCAAATTTAGCCCCTGAACCTGAACCCGCAAAACCCCAATCAACTAATACTCCTAACGCATTGCCCCAACCTTCTGCGCCATCTACTGACCCCGATTATATTATTCCACCTCCCATCGCTCCAAGTGTTTCCAACCTTCCAGAAGCCAGCCCTTTATCAGAAACACCAAACTGGTCTACTTATGCTACAGACTTGGAACCCTCATCCCCAAATTTAGCCTCTGAACCTGAACCCGCAAAACCTCCATCAACTAATACTCCTAACGGATTGCCCCAGCCTTCTGCGCCATCTACTGACCCCGATTACATTATTCCACCTAGAATCGCTCCAGACGAAAAAATTAGCCCATTCACGACCAATTTACCTCTCAATGACATTCCCATCAGCCATCTAACTGAATGGGAGTTTAGTGGTTTCAAGACTTTTGCTGACACCACAAACAGCGATATTTTTTTAAATGGCACTCTCAAACTTAAAAGTCGAGTAACTGAAAGCTTAAGCCGAACTAATATTTATAGAGTGGATCAAAAAGCCACTTATTTGCAACTGCGGACTGTTCCCCTAGAACGAAAAATTACAACGACAACTACCGCACCCCAAACCATGACGGGGTTAGAAATTCAAATGAGTTTAACGGCGGCTTGTCTTTTTCCCAATACTTCCAGCGACCAACAATGTACTTATACCCCAGGTTTAGCGATCGATCGCAATAGTATAGATCCAGAGTTTTTCGTACCTACCCGCGTCTTTCAAACGTCTCAAGTTGGAGAAGTTGTCAAACCAGAAACTTTGGCTTTTATGCAGCTTCCCGGCTTTCAAGGGGGAACCAGCAGTCAACCGATTGGCGTCGATTTTTATTTTCCCAATTCGGGTGCTTATCCGGGAAACAGCCAATCCCGAAAAACAAAAGTTGATAGAAAGGAAGAAGTTGACTATACGATTGCAGGTACTGTTTCCCGAGTTCGTCAAGTTGTTAAAGCTAACGATCGAGAAGCCGTTTTAGGGCGAACAATTCGAGGATTTACTCTCTTTATTGATGATGAAAATCGCTGGCTAAATACGGCAATTCAAGCGGGGGCGCAATTTTTACCCGATGTCATTCCTGACCTAGAAGGCAGTAAAAATCCCGTTAATACTAATATCAACCGCAACTTATTTTTAGCAGCTAATAATACTCGTTTACCCAGCAGTAGTTTTACGATATATTCCGCCGGACTCGGACGGGCAGAAAGTTTAACGCCTAATGTCACCAGCATAAATCAAGTTCCTAAAGCGAATTATAACAGCCTTTGGCTCGGTCTTTCTCCCGTGATCGATCGCAATATTGAAGATGGTCGAATCTTTTACGCTCCAACAGGGCCACAAATCACCCTTGTGGATGCTGGTGCAGAAGGTGGAGCAGATACCAATGTACAGTCATTGTCTGCGGTTAACCAAAATCAGTATTCTACTGCAAATTTGCAGAATTTTTATGCCCAAGTTTATTTGGGTTTTTTACAGCAAGATGTCAATTTTGTTAGAGAAAGTATCTATCGAGAAAAAAGCTCTTACTATCCTCATCTCAGCTTTACCGGAAACTGGACGGGAGGCGAAGATATCCTGCGATACTATACGGGTGCGATTGCTTCGGAAAAGCCCAAACTCTACGTCGGTGCTGATTACACTAGAAACACGCTAAACAATTGGAGTTTTCGCGGCGGTGCGATTGGTTATCTCAACCCCGATCGCGATTATTACAGCCAAATTTGGGGTAGTGCAGCCAAAACCTTTCGCTTCAGCAGGCGGGCAAATTTAACCTTATCAACCGGCTTCAATTATGCTCTCGATCGAGAAACCAGAATAGGTGATTTAGTTAGTATTTCACCAGCTAGTGAAGTTGTCCTTAGCGCTCGCGTAAATTGGGGAATTGTTTCTCTTGGTTTGACCAACTATTTTGGTAATATCCTACCCAATTCCTACGACGAGCGCTTACTAGCTGAGTTAACCATCCGTCCTCTAAGCACTCTCACTCTGTCTGGTTATATCGCCCCCATCGATAAAAACTCGACTCGCTCTCTCTACGGTGCTAGTGTAAGTTGGCAACTGGAAAATAACTACAACAGTCCTACCCTATCCCTCAATTGGCAAAATAACCAATATGATTATGGTGATGATGTTTTCGGGAATCGTTTATTATTGAATGATAATATTTTTACGATTCTTTTTCGCATTGGTTCTCCAGCTAATCCGCTCTCTCGTTAATGTTACCCAGATTAGAAGCAAACTAATCTGGGTAAGATAAAAAATCAGACTTCTGACTCATCCCAGCCTGTGAAGCGTTTGAGCAAATCGAAGCCAATAGACATTCTCACCGAGATTACCTCCTTTGCCAATTAACGGGCTTCCGACGGCAGTGCGATAATGTTTTAGGACAATAAGTACGGAAGAACCGGAAATACTGATGCTATGGGAATTGCCAGTATCTAGGGAAGCAGTCAAATCAAAATATCGTAAGCTGCGTAGTGGCTTAAGAGTCACCCAGACTTCTAAGGGAAGGGTTGAGGGCTACCCTCAACCCTTATCGGCTAAAAATATCAGTGTTATTTTCGATCGTCGATACAGGGGGTATAATTTTTGACGATCGACAAACAGTTCCGTCCATCAGCCATTCTCTTGTAACTGAGACTGTCTGCGATGTCTTTCATCAACTTTAGGCCCCGCCCCCCCGAAGCTTCACAATCGATTTTTTCCGACATATCTTTAATTTTTTGCTCTAAATCAAACGCAGCGCCCGAATCCCAAATGTCTATCTCTAAAGATTCACTGCACACCGCCACCTGAATCTCCACCGGCAAATCCGGCGGTTTACCCTCGTGGGCGTGACGCACCGCATTTGTAAAACCCTCAGCCAAAGCCAACTGACAGCGTATCCATACACTTGTGGGAATTCGCGGATCGTACAATTGTCCAAACCACGATAAAACTTTTTCTAAAGCACTCAGACCAGTATTGACTTGAAGATCCGCTTTCTTTAGGACTTGCAACTGTTCGGAACCTTTGAATTCAATCACGCTCTGCCACTGAAATTATAGTTCCATAAAATATAGACAAATATTGTCTTGCCTGTACTTTACGTTTTTGACTGTTTTTCTCAAAAGGCGGGCAACTGCTAGCGCCAACATCGCCCATCGCAGTAATTCACCAGCCCAGTCATTTTCCACGTTGTCAACTCTTTTGCCCTGTAAAATTAGGCAAATTTGAATGGGAGTTCGATCGTACTAGCTTTTGCTGCTAGGAAAATAAATGTCAAATCGAGTAATTAGCTCTTCATTATACCAGAAGTGTCACCCGGATGTCAATTCACGCCCGCCGCCCAAAAAAGTCTATAAAAGTTTATATTTTGAGTATAAACTGGGTAAGTTCGACTTCGCCAAAATTTTGCTCAAATTTAAAGGTAAATTGAACTTGATGGCTGGCAGGCAAAAGCATTTACCTGGAAAGCGATGTTATTAGACTATACTCAATCTCAGACTACCGCGCTGACAGAATATATTTTTAATGACCCCCAGACCTTGAAAGACTTGTAGTACCTGAGTGCCCATGTTTCAAATTCTGGTTATTGACGATGATACTGCTGTTCAAGAACTGCTGAGGAGAACCCTGAAAAAACAGGGTTACGAAGTGACAGTAGCAAGTAATGGCGAAGACGGTGTAGCCCAAGCGCAAAAAATACGTCCGGCGCTGATCATTTGCGATTGGATCATGCCGCGCTTGACCGGCATTGATGTTTGCCTTCGAGTTAAGGCAGATCCGGATCTGTCAACTACACAATTCTTTTTGTTGACTTCTTTGGGTTCGATCGCCGATCGAGTCAAAGGGCTCGACGCAGGTGCCGACGATTTTATCTCCAAGCCGATCGAACTTAACGAGTTGCAGGCGAGAGTACGCGCCGGATTGCGGCTGCACCAACTCGGCCGAGACTTGAAAATTGCGATGCAAAACCTGGAAGCCGAGTTAGCCGAGGCAGCCGAGTACGTGCAATCGCTGCTGCCAGATCCGATGACGGAACCTGTCAGCATCGAGGCAAAATTCATTCCCTCCCGGCAGTTGGGGGGAGATTGCTTCGACTACAACTGGCTGGATGCCGATTCTTTGGCGATTTACTTGCTAGACGTAGCCGGTCACGGTTTGCGGGCGGCGCTACCTTCTGTCGCCGTGCTGAATTTGTTGCGATCGCGCGCGCTGCCCAACATTGACTACTACAAACCCAGCGACGTTTTGCGCGCCCTCAACACCACCTTCCAGATGAGCTACCAAAATGACAAGTATTTCACCATCTGGTACGGCGTTTACAACCGCATTTCTCGCCAGCTAGTTTACGCCAGCGCTGGCCATCCCCCGGCAGTGTTGATTTCCCAGTCGCCGACAAGCACGGCTAAAATCCAGCGATTAAAAACCCCCGGAATGCCCGTCGGGATGTTCCCCGATGCCCCCTATGTCGATAATTGTTGCGATGTGGAGGCTTTTAGCACTCTCTACATCTTTAGCGACGGGGTATACGAGATCCACCAACCTGACGGCAATATCTGGGGGCTTGACCCATTCATCGACCTGCTAGCAGCTTACAACGATGCAAGTGCCGACCAGTTAGAGCAAGTTTTGAAATACACTCAAAAGTTGAACGCCAAAGCAGTTTTTGATGATGATTGGTCTTTACTCAAGGTAAACTTTGGCTAGCTGAGTTATGGCAGCACATCTGCGACCAAATAGCAAGAATACAGCAGCCACTGGATTTAGTTAGTTGAGAGAATTTTGCTATTAAAAGCATCGCGGGTGGAAAATATCTCGAAAACTCGATCCATGCTGGTGAGTTCAAATAAGATGCGGATTTGCTCGTTGATAGAACAGACAACTAATTGACTTCCAGCGGCCCGGACTGTTTTGAGCGCCAAGACTAAAGCGCCCAAACCAGAACTATCCATAAATGTCACATCTTGGAAGTCGATCAATACCACATCGGCTCCCGCTTCCACTAGGTCACTAATCTCTTGGCGGAATTGACTTGCCTTGGTGCCGTCTAAAATGCCAGAGGGTTGAATAATTTTAACTACAGGACTCATATTTTGCGGTGGGAATGTCAGAATTTCTAGCCAGACTAGGGTTAGTATAGCTGCGAGATGGACTCCGATCCAAATAACAGAGGGGAAAAGCGCCAGAACCCCGCAGCGCCCCAAGGGTTTTGAGTGCCAGAGATGGCGATCGGACTATTGGTGTATAGGGGGCGAGTTATTTTTGGACTGGAAAATCTTTATTGTACCGAATGCCTTGGGCGATCGCTCAAACCAAGCTAACTTTGGCGCGGTAGAGGAGCTTGTCGCCTTGTTTGTAGCCTGTGTAGCGAACTTTAACTAATTCTCCCGGCTCGGCTGTTCCTTCGATGAGCTGGTGCTGTTGCGGGTTGTAGGGAAGTTCGGCTCCGACTGCGGCGATCGACTCTATTCCCCAATGCTTCAATAACTGCTCGACTGGCCGCAACAACGGCAGCAGTTTCTGGGCCCGCAAGTTGTGATTTTCCTCAGCCTTGCTCGCAGCAGTCGGCCACTGCAACATCCAAGATTCTAAAATTTGCACGCTAGAAAGCTGAAATTCCTGCAGCAAAGATTCTCGCTGCTCTTCGATGGTAGCTTGCAGGCGCTGATATTCTTGCTCTAGGGCACTCGGCGGCGCAGGTTCTAACTCTACAAACTCGGGGGCCAAGGTTGCGAGCAGTTCATTTAAGGAAATTTCCAAAGCTTGACTGATTTTGAGCAGGATGTCGGCTCGGGTTTTCAAAGCTAAGCCGCGACGCAGGCGGCTTAGCTGAATTTCGGGAACTCCTGCTTTTTGGCTGAGTTCTCGATCGCTCGAAAGCCCCGCTTCTTGCATCAGACGCTGCAGTTGAGGAGCATAATCAGGAATATTAGCTGCCACGAAAAAGTCATCCAAATTGATAAATGGACATATTCTCGATCGTAAACTGTCGCGAGTCTTAAGGACAATACATCTTTGGGGCCTACTGGTAAAAGTGCCGGCCCCACAACGCTAATTGGCTATCTTGCGGCCACTTTTTCGGGTGCGACTGTTGTTCCTGTTGTCGCAGAACCTTGCAAGTGGGCTTCTAGGAACCACAAGCGCTTGTCAATTACTCGGGAAATTTCGGTGTACAAGTCGGAGGTGTCAGCATCGCCGAGTTCCGATGTTTTGTCGATCGCCGCGCGTAGGTGTTTGGCGTAGGGTGCATAGCGATCGGCCAAAGCAGTCACGAATTGTTTGCCCTCTACAATGTCAAAAGGAAATTCTGGCAGGATCGAATCGGCGGCGGCGCTGCGGGCTGTTCCTACAGCCAAACCGCCCAACGCTGTGATTCGTTCGGCAACCATATCAATATATTCTTCAAGTTCTCCCGCCATTTCGTCGAAGAGCAAGTGCAACTGATAGAAGTCCATGCCTTTGACGTTCCAGTGAGCTTGCTTGACTTGAGTTTTTAAGTCCAGAGTCGTAGCCAGCGTCGCGTTGAGCAGCCCGACTACTTGAGTGCGGGTGCCGGCTGACATATCGATCCGCGTCGGGTAAAGATGTTGTTTGTGGTTGTTGGCAGTCATAAATTTGTACCTTGTTATTAGTGATTGTCGATCGAATATCTGAGAAAGGTTTGGGCGATCGAACCAAAGCCTGTCGTAAATTGCTGTTGAGAGGCTCAGGCCAAGTGCATCTGCAACACGGTACGGGGAGCTCGGCGTACATTACAGCGGATGGTTTCTAAACCGAGACGCTGGCAAGCTTCGTACCGGTGGCAGCCGGAAAATCCGTAATACTGACCCTCTACTTCTAGCACATCGATGGGTTCGTTTAAACCTACCTCGCGGATCGATTCCATCAGGGCGGCTACTTTCGTTTGGTCGTTGACTCGCGGCAAGGGGCGGCGAATCTGGTTGAGGGGTATTTCTGCAATCCTCATGGCGGCTGTCTGTTTTACTCTTGTTTAAATCATACTCGTAATGACTTCGACTTGGCAAGCAAATGTCAGGGAATATTTAGATTGGGGGAGGTGCGATCGATCGTGCGACTGCAGCAAGAGTTTGATTTATGGTTTTTGATATTTCAATTCGCCTGTTAACAATTGTTGGGCTTGTTTTTTTAACCATCCTGCAATAAAAATTCTCAAAAACCATACAATAGCGATCGCGCGGGTGCGTCGCCGTCAAAAATCCCTTAAAAAACTTGAATGTAGGGATTGTCGATGTATCCGCACCATACAAATATTCCCACTCTCTCCTAGCTAGCCACGCCTTGCAAACCTCTTAGACGCTACCCGCAAATTCTGCATCGACATATTAAATAATCAAACATTAAAACACCTCTGGAAATTGGCAAAAATGTAATTTATAATTGGGAAAAAGGTAAGATAATATTATTTAGCTTGAAACCAATACTCCGGACAGTTTTTAAGCAGCCAGAGTACCATAAGACAAGACTGAAGGAAGGTTAAGGTGATTTAAAATCA
>NZ_JAUBTN010000024.1:0-88515 GCF_036705055.1 Microcoleus sp. CZ3-B2
TATTGGTTATTGGTTATTGGTTATTGGTTATTGGTTATTGGTTATTGGTTATTGGTTATTGGTTATTGGTTATTGGTGATATCGTGTCCGATGGATTGAAAACAATAAGATTGGATCGCACGCGCGATCCGTTTTTGTTGTGGTAAGCGATCGGACATGATATCATCAGTCATCAGGAAGAAGGAAGTTCGGCAACGAGCAATGTACGGGATGTAACGGATGTAACCGATGTAACCGATGTAAGTCCGTCGGAAGAAGGAAGAAGGAAGTTCGGCAACGGATTATGTAGCGGATGTAACGGATGTAACGGATGTAAGTCCATCGGAAGAAGGAAGAAGAAAAAAATAAAAGGAACAGGAAAGCAGGAAGAATTAAGTTTTGAGGAATGTTTTCAGTAATTAAGAAATTTCTCACCATCTTGGGGTGGCTACACTTATTTTTTTACTCAGACAAAACAAACGATTTCTTAGTAAGAATATTGGATAAATCAAACGAATAATTCGCTCATAAACCAGTTTTTTAGCGGTTTGCTTTGTGCAATTACTGTGAGTCTTCGTTTGCCAATCTTCAAACCTCCAGTAGCAGAGTCAAAGCGTTATTGTACCAAGTCAATCCTTTATTTAAAACCTTAAATCCAGCTACTTTGCACATAGATTCTAAAGCAGAAGCTGTAGGCAACCACCACCACGGCCCAAAGTCGTTGATGTCAAAAACTGCTTTCTCAATTACTCCAAGAATTGGTGTGCCGTAGGTGTATTGCTGCCAGTAAGCTGCTAATATAGAGCGTTCGGATTCGCTCAAAGCGGGAATGAATATTACCCCAGAAGCTGGAATTTCGTAGCGCCCCCGCTCGTTTTCTATAACTTCTTGGGTTATAGCTGAAGTTAAGATTAAATACTGCCCTGTTATTTGACGCAAGCTGATTAAAATTTGCAAAGGGTGGGGGTGATGGTACAAAACTCCTGCACAGTGGACTACACCGTAAGGTTCGCCAATTTCTGCGGGCTGAATCTGAGTTATATCTCGACTGATACAATTATAATTAGCAATATTTAAACTTGCCATGCGATCGCGAAAATCTTGCCAAATTTCTTGTGATGTGGGGGTGACATCAATCATTGTTAGAGAAACTGCACCGTATTTGCTTGCTACAGATACTTTTTCGTTGACGGTTCCCCACAAGCCGCCGACTTCTGCAAAAGTCTGATTTTTGACGACTCGGGCAATGTAGCGATCGCGAATATCGTCAATTTCCAACTCTAATAATAAACTGCGATCGCCACTTTGATGTTTTCGATCCAATATTTCCGCTAATTTTGCGGATATTGCTGCATCTTCCGGCCGCATTTCTAATGCCATCAAGTACAAAACAATCGCTGCATCAAGCCGATCGCCATCAACAAACTTTTGGGCGGTTTCGCAGTAAAATTCTGGAGAGTGCAGCGGTTGCAATTCGTGGTGATAGTAGCTGGTTGCGGAGTCTAAATTGGCTGGAGTTCTTTCGCTCAAAGCGGCGGCTAACTTGGCGTAAATTTTCGGGAGAGAAGGCTCGATTTGTAAGGCACAAAGGTAAGCAGAAACAGCCTTATTCCAGTCGTGCATTTCAGTCAAAGCATCGCCTAGATTGTAATAAGACCAAGCAAAATTTGGGTTGAGTTCAATGGCACGCTCATAAGCTGTAGCGGCTGCTTTCCACTGCTGGGTTTTCAACAGCGCTTCTCCTAAATTGTGGTAAGTCCAAAAAAAATCTGGATTGAGTTCGATCGCCCGCTGGTAGGCGAAGGTTGCCGCCAACCAATCCTGAAGTTTAACTAAAGTCAAAGCTAAATTATAATGAGACCAAAAAAAATCGGAATTAAGGGCGATCGCGCTTTCGTAGGCTGTGGCAGCTTCCGACCATTTTTCTAGTTGAAAAAGCGCCTCTCCCAACTTGTGAAAAAAGCCAGAACAATTCGGATCTAAGTCAACAGCCTGCTGGTAGGCTGCGGCGGATTCCGACCATTTTTCTAATTTGCCGCAAGCTTCACCGATGCTGTAGTAAGACCAAGAAAAATCCGGGTTAATTTCAACAGCAGTGCGGTAGACAATTAAAGCTTCTTGCCATTGCTCTAGCTCTAGCAAAACTGCGCCTAAATTAAAGTAACACCAAAATGAATTCGGATTCAATTCAATACTTTCGCGATAGGCTTTTTCTGCTTCGTTCCAGAGTTTTTTCTCTTGAAAGACTCTTCCGAGTTTGTAATGAAATTCCGAAATATCTGGTTGAATTTTAATAGCTTGACGGTAGCTCAAAATAGCTTCATCCCACTGTTTTAGCTCGCTGGCTGCTTCGGCTAATTGGCAGTAAGCTTCGCAAAAACTAGGGTTTAAATAAATAGTGCGACGATAGCAAATTATGGCTTTTTGAATTTTATTTTGCGCTAATAAAATGTTACCTAAATCTAGATATTCTGAGGCTACTTCTATCGGTTCCACCATGAGTGCTTGATAGGAGCAGTCTGCTGCTTTTTCTGGTTGACCGAGTTGGGTAAATATGCGGCTCAAATTGCGGTAAAATCCTGCACAGTCGGGTTGCAGGGAGATAGCTTTTTGGTAAAAGGCGATCGCCTCTTGCCACTGTTGCAAACTAGCGCTGAGCGTGCCGAGGTTAGCAAAAGCTTCGGCAAAATCGGGTTTGTGGGCGATCGCAACTTTATACCAATACTTTGCGTCTTCTAGATTGCCCTGAGCTTGCAGCGCCTTCCCTAGGGTTTTGCAAGTCTCGGCAGAATCGGGGTGCGATGCGAGAATTTGGTGGCAAAGTGCGATCGCCTCCTCCAACTTCCCAAAAGCTAAATATATTTCTGCCTGTTGTTGCAAATCAAGCGCTGCTGTTTCTGAATTCACTTACCGCGTTCCTGTTGAGTAATAATGACCTGTATGATTGTAGAGCAAAACCTGTCTAATTTCCAGATTGTACACAGACATCTGCTTTACTGTAAATACCGGAGCGCCTGCTGGGCATTTGTGCGATCGAACTTTAAGTGAATTTGCACAAAAGTAGAAGAAAAACCAATTTAGATTACACTAAAATAGCAACCAGTTAAGTAAATTCACTTAATCAAACGCCAAATACGGATCGCGATCGATATTGTGATGTATTTTTTCTTCCTGCTTGCCTCTTCCTGATGACCAATAACCAATAACTAATCACCAATGACTAATCACCAATGACTAATAAAGTTCGCGAGCGGGGACGTTCGCGCTAATGACCAATGACCAATGACCAATGACTAATGACTAATGACCAATGACTAATGACCAATGACTTCTTCCTTATACTTAACAGCGAATCAAATAATGTCAACAGTTAATCAAACACCGCTAGTCAGCGTAATTATACCAGCATATAATGGCGATCGCTACATCGCGCAAGCAGTAGAAAGTGTCCTAGCGCAAACTTTTACAAATTTGGAAATTATCGTTGTAGACGACGGTTCCACAGATGAGACACATCAGGTATTGCAGCCTTATCTGGACAAAATTCGCTATGTATATCAAGAAAATCGAGGAGTAGCAGCCGCCCGCAACCGAGGAATTCAGGAAGCAAAAGGCGAATTTATAGCATTTTTAGATCAAGATGACTTCTTTGAACCCGATAAATTAGCCGCACAAATAGCACTGTTTCGCTCCTCACCATCCTTAGGAATTGTCAACAGTGGCTGGCGTTTAGTTAACGAGCAAGGCGACGCAATTTCCGACATCACACCTTGGCTGTATTTCCCCAAATTAAACTTAGAAACTTGGATAGTACAAATGCCCGTACTTCCCAGCGCCATGATGTTTTCGCGCCAGTGGCTGGAAATTGCCGGCGGGTTTAACTCAGAGTTTGATTCAGTAGACGATTCAGATTTAGTGCTGCGTTTAGCAGTGCTGGGTTGCGAAGCAGCTTGGCTCCCTCAAATCACAGTATCCTACCGCCAGCACGACAAAAATGTATCAATCAAAAAAGCCCTGAAACAAGCAAATCTTTTTATTACCTTAAAACAGCAATTTTTCGCCAAACCCGATTTGCCGCAGCACATCCGCGAATTAGAAAATCCGGCTTTATACGAAGCATTGACTTGGATGGCGTGGCAATTGTACTATAGTAACTATCCAGTTGAGGCGGTTGATTTTTTTCAAAAATCTCTCCGCTACAGTCCCTATCCAGCAAAAAAAACAGTCACAAATTGGCTCCAACGTCTGGCTTCTATTGCCCTAGTTTACCGACGTACAATCGACTTTGAAATATTAAGAAATTTATCGGACTGGAAAAAGTTAATGGCTAGCATACTTTCCTCAAAAACACCCAGAGTCAGCGTCATTATCCCGGCATACAACTGCGAACGCTACATTGTGAATGCCTTAGAAAGCGCGATCGATCAAACTTACCAAGACTGGGAAATCATAGTCGTAGACGACGGTTCTACAGACAACACTCGCCAAGTTTTAGATGCTTACCGCGATGTAATTCAGTACGTCTATCAGGAAAATCAAGGCGCAGCAATAGCTCGGAATCGCGCTTGCGAGATTGCCAAAGGCGAATTCTTAGCTTTTCTGGATGCTGACGACTTTTTTCTGCCAGAAAAACTTGCCAAACAAATTGCTTGTTTTGAAGCTGACCCCTCTTTAGGGATGGTACAAAACGGCTGGTTGATGGTTGATGAAACCGGAAAAGATATCTACGCATCCGTCCCTTGGGAAGACTCGCCCAACTTAGATTTAGAAACCTTTGTTCTATACAAAAGCGTGCGTCCCAGCGCCATGATGCTGCGGCGCGAGTGGTGGGAACGTCTGGGCGGTTTTGACCCTCGCTTTCCGCCAACCGAAGATTTAGATTTTGCTTTGCGTTTGACTTTAAAAGGCTGCAAATGTGCTTGGTTGAAAGAGGTATTAACCTGCTACCGCCAGCACGATAAAAATTTGATGTCCGGCGGGCAAAAAGTGATGAAAAGTATGGAAATTGTGATGGAGCAATTTTTCGCCAGACCCGATTTGCCCGATCGCATTCGCAAATTAAAAAAGGCAGAACGTTACAAATGTTTAGTGTGGATAGCGTGGCGGATGTACCGCGACGGATATTTGGCAGAGATGGTCGAGTGCCTGCAAAAATCGCTGTACTATACTTCTTTTACTGGCTCCGAAACTGTTTTCAAATGGTTGGAAACTTTTAGAGTTTCTTCGGAAGAATACAGCAATAGTTTTGATGCTTATGCCTTGACCAATTTACCTGAATGGCAAGACGTAGTTGTAGAGGCTGTCAACAATACCTATCAATTTAAATCAGTGCCCAGTTCAAGTTCCCGTCAATTGGGAAGGCACGTACTCCTGTACGCAGAAGACCACGGAATCGGCGGTTTAGCGCAATTCAACCACTCGCTGCTTTGCAAATTAGCAGCCGACGGCTACCGAGTTACTAGCGTACAAACTAAAACTTCTAATCCTTTAATTACCGAACAGCAGCAGCTAGGGATCGAGCATATTTGGCTGGAGTTCGACACAATGAAGGAGTTTTTGCGAATTGCTTACAATTGTGCGGATGCTGAAAGAATTTACGCGGAAGCTCAACCGGATTTAATTATCTTTAGTGATGGCTGGCCGATCGCAAATTTTGCTGCAAAACAAGTGGCGATTAAGCAAAACATACCTTATGTAATTACTCTCGGTTATATCGATCGCACTTATCAACATTTCAACCGTGGCGATCGAGTTCCCTATTTCGATGCAGTCGCCTATCAGTACGATTTAGCCAAATCCGTCATCGCTGTTTCCCACGAAAATTTAAACTTGTTCAAGAGTTTGTTTAAAACACCTCTGGAACGGGGAAAGGTTATTTATTACGGCAGGCCGGACAGTTATTTTGAACCGCCCAATCTTTCCAACCGCCAGCGCTTGCGCCGAGAACAAGGCATCCCGGAAGAAGCTGTGGTTTGTTTCACGGCGGCGAGACTGACTCCAATTAAAGGATATCAGTATCAATTGCAGGCGATCGCCCAACTGAAAAATCTGCCAATTTGGCCGCAGCTATACTTTGTGTGGGCCGGCCCCGGTTCTACCACTCACGACAATATGGAGCCGGAATTGAGAGCAACTGTTAGCGAATTAGGAGTCACCGAACAAGTTAAATTCTTAGGACAGCGGTGGGATATTGCCGATTGGTTGGACGCCAGCGACATCTTTATTTTATCTTCCGAATCCGAAGGAATGCCGCTAGCAATTATGGAAGCAATGGCGAAAGAACTGCCCGTAATTGCTACAGCAGTCAGCGGTATTCCCGAAGAGTTGGGAGACACCGGAAAGTTAATCGCCGATCCCAAAATTGACCCGAAACAGACAGCGCGAGAGTTAGCAGAAACGATAGAACTCTGGGCGCAAAACCCCGAATTGCGGAGGCTTGCAGGACAAGCTTGCAAATTGCGGGCTGCAGAAATGTTCAAGGAAGAACGGATGCTTGGGGAATACGCAGAAGTTATCGCAGAAGTCTTATCTGCTAGCAGCAATCGAGATAAATTTGCGGTAGCCCCCAAAGTCCAAAAGCAGATTCAGCAAGTTGACAGTATGCTCAATTACTATTATCTAGTATGGCAGGCATGGCAAGCTTTCGATCGCGGAGATATGTCCGGGATGGCGGAGAAGTTGCAGTTATCATGGAAATGTACGCCGCTGTTTACAACGGAAACTATTTTGAGCTGGATCACGAATTTTGTGACACTATCTGCCGAAAAGGGCGTTAAACTTGATACTCGCTCGCTAGTTGATTCTGAAGCTTGGCAAGAATTGATAGCATCAATCCAGGGTTTTGAAGTTGCCTTGTCTGTTCGTTAAGACTTTGTGCGTTCCCATTTCTAAAAAATGGTTCGCAGTAAGGAATGCAAGTCCTTGTTAGTTGGTAGTAATAACTTGCATTCTTTCTTGGCTTGTGGTAAAAAATGCCAGTCTTTCTTATCTAAAATCTTTGAGGAAGGACTAAAGTTCTCACTACAAACTTACTAAGGTTTGTCATTGCTTCCTGTTGTTCACTTCGCCAGCCAATACAATATGCAATTCACCTTCAAGTTCAAACCTATTAACAAGCTGCTGCCAATTTGCTTGGCGGTGGTAACTATGCTGTTAATCGCCTATTTTGGGCAGCAAAGAGCGATCGCCCAAATGCGATCGAACATCACAGTAGATTTTGGCCAACCAGCCGTCGGTATAACGTCCATGAGCGGCATCTTGCACGGCATCGACCCCAGCAAGCCCCCAGACAACTTAATCAAACCCTTGCAGCCGAAGCTGTGGCGCGCGGGAAGGCTCGACATTTACGATCGAGTAATCGCCAGCGGAGCCGAATTTCAACTATTAGTTAGCGACCTCTGGGGCTACGGTAGCAATCCCAATGGGTGGCCCTATCAAAACTACCCCGCGTGGGAAGCATTCATCCGACAGTTAGCCCAGCAAAATAAAGGCAAAAAAATTATTTGGGATGTATGGAATGAACCCGATTTAAAAAATCCGTTTTGGAATGGTAGCAGAGAACAATTCTTTGAAACCTACAAAAGAGCTTACAAAATTCTGCGGGAAGAATTGGGGCCAACAGCCGTGATTGGCGGGCCGAGCATCAGCACTTACAACAAAGAATACCTCGCCGCCTTTTTGGATTACTGCAAAGCCAACAAACTAGAAGTAAATTTCCTAGCTTGGCACGAACTCAACGATACGATAATTTTATTTGTGGACGACCACGTAATCGATGCCAAGCGCAATTTTCAACAAAGTCCTTTTTACAAGGAACTGAAACTGCAAAAAATTTACGTTAACGAAATTGTTGGAGAATTAGCTCAATATCAGCCGGGGGAAATTTTAGGTTATTTGTATAACTTGGAGTATGCAAAAGCTGATGGTGCTTGTAGGGCTTGTTGGGATACAACTGGAGTTCAAAAAGTTAGCAATTGCTTCAATAATACGCTGAGCGGGATGGTTACGCCTAATACTTTTGAGCCTAGGGCCGCTTGGTGGACATACAAAGCTTATGCTGACGGAGTGAATTCACGGGTGCTTAGCCAATCGGATAACGATCGCCTTGTCGCTTTAGCCAGCAAGTCAAATCCAGAAGGTAAAGCACAGGTACTTTTAGGTTATTTCGACCGCAATTATTCCTCGGCCACAACGGTAACATTAAGCCTCGGAAATTTGGAGCAGCTAGGTATTCAAAAGGGTCAGAAAATTACTCTAAAGTTAGAAAAAATTCCCAACAATCAAGAAGGATCGGTGCAGAAGCTTGTCACGGTTAAAGAAGAAAACTTGTCGGTGGGTAGCGGCAGCTTGGCTTATGTTATCCCTAATTTCAACGTCCATGAAGGCTACTTATTGACGGTTAGCAAGTGATATAGTTTCTGGTTGCACCGGAATTATATAGAGGACACGGCAGTGCCGTGTCCCTACCGCGATTAATTGTAGGGACACGGCAGTGCCGTGTCCCTACAAATATATAGCCGTGTCCTTACAAAGATATAGAGTTTAGCTGGGATTTTTCAAAGATTTTTGCACTGATTCCAGCCATTCTCTGACTGTTTGATTTTCCGATTGTGGGTCATAGTAACAGCCTAATTCATCGAGGATGAATGTTTCTAAGTCGGCTGGGGCGATCGGCATTTCTAGCAGTTTGCTAAGCTCTTGCGATGCGGCTTCAACCGTTTCGCGCGGTTCGCTGCTGCGGTAGTTGTTCACTACATCGCTGGGAGTCTCAGCTTCTAGCGGCCAGTCTTGGTGAAAGTAGGAACTGAAAAATTGGGTTAAATTAGGAAATTGATCGATCATTCGGGATAAGCTGTGAGAATAAAGTATCCGGGAGGTAATTTGGCACTGCGCTGGAGGACTATTTTCAGGCGAGATGCTGAAGTTGCTTTCGATGCGCGGCGGCGCAAAGTAATGCCAATTATTCTGTTGGCGTTATAGTCGATCGTATAACGATTTCCTCGACTTTTAACCCAGGAGTCGATCGCACTTTGGTTTCTGTTCATTGCTTCCGCAATGGCCGATTCGGCGACGGAACGGTCAGTAAAGGAAGATGCAGCAGAAATTCTCGTTTCGCTTGCGAGTCGCTGTGCTAGTTGTGCTTCTGTTTTGCCAACGTGTCTCTCTAAAGTATGTCCTCCTGCGGCTTCGTGAACATCCAATCCGCCGCCCGGTATGCTAGGAACAAAAGCTACGGTGGTTTGTGGTATGCTGGAAATTTCCGACCCAATAACCGTGGCGTAAACATCAGGTATTGCCGATTGGAATAAGATTGTTATTGAGGCGATCGCGCCTATGATACCTAAAAACTGTTTGAGGCGATCGAATTTAGTTCTCATTGCTGTTTTTTATGTTCATTTTCAGATTTATATACTATTTTTTGTCTGTTTCATAGTTTACCATTAGTGAGTTAAAGATTGCGCGCAGCATTTTAATATACGGTGCGCGGTGCATCGCCCTAGAATTACTGCGATGGCGATTATTCATAAATTTAAGGTGAGGGGTACTTACCCTAGAATTATTGAGCATAGGGGATGATTTCTGCGCTTCACAAAGCTTCACTAACCATGACAAAATGTTAATAATTATTTTAAAAAATACAAATAATTGATGATACATTAATTGATGAGCTTTCAAAAGGTGGAAAAATGCAAGTAGTTATCCTCGCTGGCGGCCTCGGTACTCGTCTCAGAGAAGAAACAGAATTTCGTCCAAAACCTTTAGTTGATGTCGGCGGGCGTCCGATTATTTGGCACATCATGAAAATCTATGCCTACTATGGCTTCCAAAACTTCATTGTGTGCTTGGGCTATCGCGGAAACATGATTAAGGAATATTTCCTCAATTATGAAGCCATGAACAATGACTTTACTGTCTGTCTGGGACGCAAAAATAGCATTACCTATCATGAGGAACATCGCGAACAAGATTTTAATGTAACGCTGGCTGACACTGGCGCAGAAAGCTTGACGGGAGGACGGGTGAAACGGATCGAAAAATATATCGATGACGAGAATTTCATGGTGACATATGGTGATGGAGTTGCTGATGTCAATATTGATCAATTGATGGAGTTTCACAAGTCTCACGGGAAGCTAGCAACTGTGACTACATTTCGCCCGATTTCGCGCTTTGGAATTTTGGATGTAGACAGCGATAGCCGCGTAGTAGAATTTACTGAAAAACCTCAAATAGACGGTTGGATTAGTGTTGGATATATTGTGTTTAACCGCCGGGTATTTGAGTATTTGGGTGGGGATGATTGTGTTTTAGAACAGGAGCCGATGCAGCGTTTGGCGGCAGAGGGACAGTTGATGGCTTACCGTCACGAGGGCTTTTTCTTTGCAATGGATACTTACCGAGAATACAAGTATTTAAACGAACTTTGGGATGAAGGGAAGGCTCCTTGGAAAGTGTGGAAATAAGTTATAGAATTTCTCAGAAAGATGAGGTACTCTCGTGGGCATTGGGCATTGGGCGGAGCGAAGCGGAGGGATTGGGCATACCTCACAACGTTTGAGAACCGCTATATACTAAATCCGGGTTTGGGCTCCCCTTTATGAACCAATCGGTGCCGACATCGTTTGACTTTCTGGCGGTTGAAACCGCCGAATCATAAAAGGGGTGGCTCATATTTTGTATTAGTTGTGGGGCTTTCCGAAATAATAGTAATGCCAATTTTAAAACAATCATAAAAAATGGATTTTCAAGAAATTCTCCACAGCACAAAAAGTTATCTTAAAGAGTGTGTTGTGCCCCGCGCCGAAGTTATCGACGGTGACTCGGAAGCGCTGAAAATAGCAGTTGCTGGGTTGGAAAGTCGATCGCTCTTAGCGTTGCGAGTTCCCCAAAAATGGGGCGGTGCGGACATTCCACCGGAGCTTTTTTACGAATATCAGGAATTGACGGCTCGATATTCTGGGGCTTTGGGTTTCCTGCAAACTCAGCACCACAGCGCAACTGCGATGATTGCCAGCAGTGACAATGAAATGCTAAAAAGTAGATACTTGGGCGCGATCGTCCAAAAAGAGTTACGCTTAGGTGTTGGGTTTTCGCATTTAAGGCGATCCTCTTCGAGGGCTTCGCTAACGGGTAATCCGGCTGTCACCGCAACTCCCACAAAGGATGGCTATTTACTGTCGGGGAATATTCCTTGGATTACAGGTTTTGGCTTGTTTCAAAAGTTTATTGTGGCTGCGCTACTTCCAGACAATCGCGCGGTTTTTGGTGTGCTACCTTTTGCCAATATCGATCGTGAATATGGTAAAATAGCTGTCAGCGAAATCATGCAGTTAATCGCCATGAACTCGACTAATACTGTGACAGCAACTCTCGATAATTGGTTGCTGCATGAATCGGAAATAATTTCGGTTAAACCTGTCGGGTGGATAGCCGAAAACGACAGCAAAAATATCCTGAATTCTGTGCCGGCTACTTTTGGCTGTATTCGAGCGGGATTGGATGTAATTGCAACAGTGGCGACTGCTAAAGATTCGCCTGTGATGGCGACGACTTGCCAAAAATTGGAGCAAAAGCTCGATCGGCTAAAACAGAATTTCCGACAATCTCAACATAGCTCAAAAGCAGAACAATTAGCGCTCCGAGCCGCAGCCATTGACTTAGCGGTGCGTTGCGGGCACGCAGCAGTTGTAGTTTCCGGCGGTGCGGCTAACGGTATCCAGCACCCCGCCGGGAGAGTTTATCGAGAAGCTTTGGTGTATACTGTTTCCGGGCAAACCAAGGACGTGATAGAAGCTGCGCTCGATCGAATTGTCAGCTAGCTTTTAGTCCGCTAGCAGTGGACTTCGCTTGACAAGGAGCGGTTTCAACCGCCGATTCATTTGTGCTTGACAAGGAGCGCTTTCAACCGCCGAAATTCTTCATTTTTGCCGATGACAAACAACTTTAACTCAAACAATTTAAAAACGATCGCCTACAGACAAATTATCGACTTAACCCATGCAATTCATCCAAATATTCCCATCTGGCCCGGAGATCCGGCGATCGCATTTGAAACCGTATCTCAAATAGAAAAACACGGCTATTTCCTGCGAAAAATTTCAATAGGAGAACACAGCGGCACTCACATCAACGCACCCAACAGCTTCGATCCAGCCGGCGCAAGCATTGATAGTTATGCGCCACAGTCGCTAGTTTCGCCCGCAATTGCGATCGACATCCGCGAGGCAACTGTTGCCAATCCAGACTACACTTTAACTGTAAGTGATATATTAAATTGGGAACAACAGCACAAACTTATAGAACCGGGAAATCTAGTTTTATTGTATACTGGATGGCAAGAAAAATGGGATAACAAGCAAGCATTTTTCAATCCCGATGCAGACGGAATTTGCCACTTTCCCGGATTTGGCAAAGCAGCAACTCAATTTTTGCTGGAAGAACGCTCAGTCGCCGGAATAGGAACCGATACCCACGGAGTAGATCCGGGACAAGATGAAAGTTTTGCGGTTAACAAAATGGTGTTGGGAAACCAGCGAATAGTGCTGGAAAATCTAGCAAATCTCCACTTGTTACCTGCTGCCGACATCACTTTGGTTATCGGAATATTACGTTTGTTGGGAGGCTCAGGCTCGCCCGTGTCAGTGTTAGCTTTTGTAGCTTAAACGCTTGCACATTTAAAGTGTTTGTTGGGGCGAGTCTGAAGCGCACCTCACTCATGGTTGCATGATTGTTTGATATAAAATGTTAGTGTTGATTAGCTTATTGCGGTAAAATTAAAGTGAGAGAAGTCGAGTAAAAATAATTAAGATTGATGACAGAACTGCCAAAGGATCTCAACGAGGCGATCGCCCAATCGCGCATTGCAACAGCCGCCGCCCTCTCGGACGGCAAAAATCTCCTGCAAGTCGAATTAGTATTTCCCGAAATAGCACTGCAAGCACAGTCTATCGCCCAACAATTTCTCCCAGAATTTGAGGAAATTCACTCTGGAGTCAAAGTCTTTTTTCCCGATACTGGTGCGGCGGCCCTCGCCCGTCGCGACTGGGGAGAAACACTGTTTAAAGTGACTGATTTGGGTAGCAGCCGCACCCCTATTGAAGAGAAAATAGCACCGGAAGACGAACTATTTTTGTTAGTGAATCCGGCGGCGGTAGAAGTGGCGCAAGTCGAAAAACTCTACTTAGCGACGGGGGGTCGCCCGGTAATTATACTCAACCCGCGACTCGAAGATGTTGCTACTATAGGGATAGGCTATGCAGCCCGCCAATTGCGCGATCGATTCCTCAACAAAATCGAATCCTCCTACTACATCAGGCCTCTAGACAATGCGGCTTTATTCCGCTGTTATCCGCAACCCTGGCAAGTTTGGCTGGAAACAAATGACGAATACGAACTAATTTCTGAAACCGCCCAAAAACCCGTCGGAGACGATTTAGAGCGGATTTTAAACAAAGCTTTGGGAACCGTCGATCCAAATTCCAACGCACCTGTTAAACCGCTAAAAAAGAAAAGTTTTTTGGCAGAACTTCAGACTTTTCTCAAAGCTTTGACTCAGTGAGATTTGTTAACGCTCGATCGTGGTATTGTAGGGTGCGTCAGCTAGGATTATTTTTGATTTATATAGATAGGGCTTCACTGACGCACCCTACAGAAGTGAGTTATTTTTGAGTTGATTTATCGACAAATAACTGTCGAGTAAATCTCAAATCTCAAATCTCAAACTCGTACTGAGCGAAGTCGAAGTATCTCAAATCTAAAACTCGTACGCTCGCGAAGTCGAAGTATCTAAAATAGATTGACTCAATAATAACAGTTGCAGAAACGCAATGAAAAGCTTGCCAGTTTTGCTATCTGTAGCAAGACAAACAGATATTAGGGAAAATTACTGAATCTCGATCGCAAGGACTATAATGGGTGAGACCCCTCCTCCCTAAAGAATGAAGGAAATAGCATCAAAATCAGATGGTATAAGCAAGTAATTGGGGTTTTGAGTCAGGGAAGCGGATAAACACAGTGGAGTACCGACGCATTGTTATCGGGGACGTACACGGGCATTACGACGGCTTAATGCTCTTGCTAGAGGCACTTGCCCCGAGCTTGAAGGATCGCGTTTATTTTTTGGGAGATTTAATCGATCGCGGGCCCAAAAGCGCTCAGGTATTAGATTTTGTGCAGCACAGCCCCTACCAAACTCTGCTGGGAAACCACGAACAACTAATGCTGGAGGCTTTGTCGGGGCCGCAGGTGGATATGCGGGCGTGGCAATTTTGGATGTACAGTGGCGGGGAGGCGACAGTCGCCAGCTACAAAGAGACAGGGATGATGCCGTACAAACACTTAGATTGGCTGCGATCGCTCCCTACGTACATTGACTTAGGCGATATCTGGCTGGTACACGCGGGCGTGCATCCGGCTATGCCAATTAACGAACAGTCTAGCGAACAACTCTGCTGGATTCGCAAAGAATTTCACACGATATCGAAACCGTATTTTCCCAACAAATTAATTATTACCGGTCACACGATCACTTTTACCTTTGAGGGTGTGAGGCCTGGGGAATTAGTCAGGGGCCAAGGGTGGTTGGATATTGACACGGGTGCTTATCATCCCAAAAGCGGCTGGCTGACTGGATTTGACCTCAACTACCGCAGAGTTTATCAAGTAAATGTGTTTAACAATCAAGTCCGAATTGTGCCGTTTGACGAAGTTGTCCGACAATTGAAGCCACAGATTACATTCCCGAAAAGTCAGATTAACCCTGTTGTTCAGCAGCAGGGTTAAATTAAGTTGTAGGGTGCGTTAGTTTGAGTTTGATCGACAAAATCGAAATTCACTTGTTTCTAACGCACTCTACCAAATAGATTTGTTTTTTAACGAACCGCGAAGACGCAAAGATCGCTAAGTAAGAAAAGAGAAGAGAAGAGAAGAGAAGAGAAGAGAAGAGTTCGCCTTTGACAATTAGAGAATTGCTAGGAAGATCGCAAAAATCGCCGGATTTCCAGCTTGTAAGCCGCATTGTTCAAACCTTCACCGCTAGCCAGATCCGGATCGATCGCTTGAGAAATAGCGGCAATCCGATCGCTCGTAGCCGGGTGTGTGCTCAAAATACTCGGTGGAGAAGACTGATTGAGCAACTTTTTCATAAAATCAACCATCCCAGATTGAGCGTAGCCGGCTCGCCCCATAGTTTCCAATCCCAACTGATCCGCCTCGTACTCAGCTTGGCGGCTGTGGGGGCGGCGCAAAGCCAACTCGACACCAATCTGCACCGCCGCAGAGCGATCGAGCCCTGTCGCCGAAGCTACACCAGAGGCGATCGCCATTTGACGCATTTGTTTAATGGAGTGGCGAGCACTAATATGCGCGATTTCGTGGGCGATGACACTGGCTAATTCCGCTTCATTATCCGCCGCCGCCATCAAACCCTTATTCACATAAACAAAACCGCCCATAGTCGCAAAAGCATTAATATTGTCGTCATCAATCACCTGAAAAGTATAAGGAATATTAGGGCGAGTGCTTTGCTCTGCCAGCCGTTGACCGATGCGGTTGATATATGCTGTAGCAGCGCGATCTCGGTAAATTTTTACTTCTCCCCCCGCCAACTGCTGATTGATTTGTCCGCCAACAGTCACCTCCTGGCGATCGGACATATTCGACAGTTGAATAACTTGAATCCCCCGAAAAATCAGTTCCGGCAAAGAAAACGCCTGTGTTGGTTCCGGGGAAACCACCCAGATACCCGCAGTCACAATCAGCGACAGAAACAGATAAATCCCCCGGCCACAAGTATGCCGGCAAGTCAACCAAAAACTTTTGAACATAATTGATAAGTGTTAAAGGAAGTCATTAGTCATTGGTCATTAGTCATTAGTCATTGGTCATTAGTCATTAGTCATTGGTCATTAGTCATCAGTTATTAGTGCTGTCCCCCCCGAGCTTTCCGTCCCACCTCATCAGGAAGATGGAAGATGGCTATAAGGGCGAAGCTGAGCGGGTGAAAAGATGAAAGATGGAGATAAGACGGCGGTTGAAACCGGATTTACAACAACAAAGTCCCTCTCTAAGAGACTGAAGAAAATAATGTAATTTCAACCGTCCGTTCTTCAACCGGCGTCGGCAGGTTTTGTTTGACTTTCTGGCGGTTGAAACCGCCCGGTATTCTTTTTTTTTTACGAAAAATTCAAAAGTCACTAAATCGGCAGACGAAATAGAACGCTGCTTAGTTGCTATTTTAACTTGTTGCCAAATTTTAACCACTCTCCCCATCTCCCCACTCTCCCCCTCTTCCCCATCACCCCATCACCCCTCACCGACTCTGTAAGTCCTGCGGATTTTGGGCGATCGTTGTGGTAATATCTTTTGGCTTGTACAGATACTCCTGTCGCTGTCCGTTTATAGGCGATTTATGAAAATTTTAGATTCTCAAGGCCGGCTGTTCGGCAAACTCAGCATTCTAGACGTATGTGCCGCAATGATTGTGCTGCTAGTTGCAGTCGGCATCTTCTTTTTTCCCGGCACATCGGGCGGTTCCGTCGCCCAAGTCGGCGGCGCTAGTGTTAAATCTGTAGAGATTGATGCAATTGCGATCGGACTCAAAGGCACGAACTTCCCAGAGTTGTTCAAAGCTGGCGATAAAATCAACGTAGTTATCCGCAACCAGCCCGCCGGTCAGATTACGATCAAATCCGTCAAAACTATCACCAGAACCCTCGCAGTTCCCCAGCCCAACGGTACTCTCAAAGCTCTCCCCGATCCCCGAGAAGAAGAATCCTTCAGCAGAAATATGATGTTTACCCTAGAAGGAAAAGGTCAAATTACTGACAACGGCCCGGTTTTAGGAAATACGAAGGTTAAAATTGGCACTACCCTAGAACTTGAAGGCAAAAAATACATTTTCAATGCCAGCGTCATCGACGTGCGAGTCAAAGAATAGTCATTAGTCATTAGTCATTAGTCATTAGTCATTAGTCATTAGCATTTCGAGTTCTCCTATGAGGTTCTGTCGGCTTCCGCGCGCATACCTCACAACGCGATCGAACCGCTATAATAGGGAAGGGGGGAAGAGGGAATTCATATTTCTTCTTCCCCCCTTCCGTCTTCCGTCTTCCGTCTTCCGTCTTCCTTCTTTCTTCTTCCTGATGACTTTGTACGGAAAGCTCGGAGGCGACAGCACTAATGACTGATGACTAATGACTAATGACTAATGACTAATGACTAATGACTTCTTCACCCTTGAGAAAGCACCCTTAAATATTGTCGAATTAAGCCAACAGTCACAGCCGGAATTTCCAACTGCGGAGTCAAACCCACATTTTCCAGAGATTGAAAAACTTTGATTGCTTCGGGGTTGAGATTGGCCAATCGCTGGCCGATATCCGGGCTGGTAAACTGCGATTTTTCTCCCCAAATAATCGCTGTCGGCGTTGTTAGCTGAGTGATGTACAGCGACAAATCAAAGCACAAATCTCCCCGCACAAAGGACAGGGCGGCATATTCTGCATTTGGTTCTAAGGCAGATTCGAGGTAAGCATCGACAATTTCTTGGTAGACGCGGCGCGAATCGGCAAATTGGCGCTGTTCTAAGAAGCTGCGAATCCCGCCGTCTGTGGCGATGGCCGTACTGTAGAGCAAACGGTCTAAAATTGGCGTGTTGACTAGCTTAGCGAAGAAACTGCTGCCGTAATCCTGTCCGAAGTCCGACAAACCGCTTGGTGTTGTCAAAATAAGCGATTTGAACAGATCCGGGCGGGCGATCGCCGCTCGAATCGCGATCGCCCCTGTCAGCGAAGAAGCGATCGCATCCGTCGGACTGTCGCAAGTTTTTTCCAGAAATTCAATCAAAGTTGTGATATAATCTTCGACTTGATAATTTCTCGGCGGATGTTCCGATCGCCCCCAACCGATTAAATCCGGTGCTAAAATTCGATATTCCGCTGCAAAAGCCGGATAAACTTTCGACCATTCGTAGGCACTAGACCCGCCCCCAAAACCGTGGAAAAATACCAAATTCGGTTTGTTTTCCGATGCCGGGGCAGACAATTCGAGCCAAGGCATTTTTTCAGCAGTGTAGTACACCATTCTGCCGAGAGAAGTAACTATCGATCGCTGACCGAAGCCGAGGGGCATAAGCATAAATAAACCTCAATCGCTGTTAGATTTTAGCTTTTCCTCCGCAGCCGGGCCTCAATTTAAAATTGTTGCAAAGCTAGCGGAGTTTTTGTAAAGATTAAGTATTGATTTCAATCTATTTTAGTACAAATCAAGCCTGAAACTACGGACAGCAACTAAGTTGTGCGATTTTGGGGACTTTTGCCCTGTAGTTATCTTCACCCTTGCTTGCCTACCGTCGATCGGAGATAATAGCAAAATGATGGGTAAGACCCCTCAAAAGCACCGAGTCGGTTCGCCAAGCTCGAAAGCAGGAGTATTCGATTTCGCTTTTAAACCGACCGCTGGTTTGCTGCCGTGAGCCAATCAAGAATAATTAATTACCATATTTTGCGGAGCAGTCGATTTTGAGGTTGAAAGTCCTTGTTAGAGGCGATCGGTTTTCGATTCCGGCGTTGCAGGTTTGGCAATTTCCCGCCTCGCCACTATCAATTCCCAAACACCAGAAACAACCAATTTCAGGGAGATTTACTAAAAATGCAACTGCTCAGGAAACGGGATCGCGAGGGTTTTATGGTTGACGCACAGAGTCTTCGATCGGACGGGTTTGCAGAATTTGATACAGCCTGTCGAAGCATGGATTTAAACGGCAAAAAGTCTTTAGTCGCCATTCCCGAACGATCGGGCGCTGGGCTAGACGTGCGATCGCGCGCCACGGTACCGGCGATCGTCCGCCTAGCTTTAGAAGATTTGAAATGCTTTGAAGTAGTAGAACACCAGTTTGCACATTGGGGGGTGACTTTTAGCAATGCTGTAGCCATCCAACCTTCAAACCCAGCATTTTTCACCAGTTTTGGGAGAACAGTGCTAATGGGAGCGCCAAAAAGCGGATTGATAGAAGTAACTTTCAAGCATCCTGTTCGCAGCGTGTCAGGACTTGTCACCAGTTCGCGGCGAACTGTTTTATCGGCTTGCGACATTGACGGACACCTAATTGTTCAGGATGAAATGCCTGCACCGAATCTGGTAGGCTCTAATTCTCCGATCGCCCCTAGCACTCCCCTGCGTGTCAAAGCTCCGAATATTCATCGAATTACTTTTTATGCTTTTGACGGTCAGCTAATAGTCGATGACTTTATTTTTGGATTTTGAACTGGTGCCATAGGTATCATCCCAAGTCTGCAAACCTTCGAGAAGGGCATTGCGGACTAAAGCTTCCGGTTCTTGACTCAGCATCAGGCGAAAACACTCGGCAGCGCGGGTTAGGGCTATCCTGTTCCTTGGCTTGGCGGGCTGATTTTTGACAAAACTCCGATGGCCAAACCCACCGTTATTTACCAAATCGGTCATTTGCCGCACTGCAATCAAACGCTTCACGGGGTCAGCATCGGTCAAATCTGCCAGGATGCGATCGACCGTGGCTTCATCTTTTGAGGCTCCCATACTCAGCGCTTGTCGCAGCAGCAGCCCTGCAATGGCGATCGTCCCAAAGTTTTGCAAAATCAGGCTCGCAGCCATCCAGTGGCTGCTTGAGTCCGCCCAAATCGCCAAACTCATGTAAGCGCCCAAGGTAGCAATGCCGCCGGTGCCCGCTGCTAAAATAAACCGACGGTTCGGGCTATCCCAAAATTGCTCGACTTGCGATCGCAGCAATTGCCACTCCCGCGACTCTCCTCGGTAAACCAGCATCATGGCTGCGATTCCGAGCCCTGTCGAAAACAGTAACTGACTGTTCCACAACGCCCAAATTGCTGCCAGGGTGATAACTGTCAGCCAACCTTTCGATCGAGTCAAACGATTTAGCAACCACTTGACAAAGCCGATAGAACCCACAGGCGATCGGGCCCGATCGGTCTTGGCCTCAGCCCGGAAATATCTTGTTTGGGCAGTCTCTGGGAATCCTCTAGAGCGATCGTCCAGACTGAGTTCTCTCAAACCTCGCGCATCAGTGATATCCTCAGACAGGTCGAGGGGGGGGAGCTTACTGAGTTGCCAAGTGCGATCGGATACTTGCACTGGCGATCTATTCAGCTTGGTTGTAGTTTTTTTAACTTGATTCATAGTGACTTTTTTGATAAATAACTTACATTTATCCCGGCGTTTTTAGCACGGATTTAAATGCTCGGAAAACAAGACTCTGACACTAGACTTGAGTTGCACTCTGCATCGCAGATTATATTGAATTATCTGCGTCGGTCGGTGTCGATCCGGTTGAAATCTGGCGTTAACCGATCGAATATTGATGCAATCTTGGTCTCCTCTATGATATCATCGGAAATTAAAACCCGTCGTGGTGAACACCTCAACTGCGCTGAATTCCCAGCCATCATTACAAAAAATCCAGCAATTGCAGATTGTTAAAAAAAGTACGAATACAGGTCAACAGCGAATATTTCTGACTCACTTTTGAGACAGTGCGGGCGATCGCACCGCGCCGCGGGCCGACAAGCAGTCCCCCAAAGAATACGCGACGCAAATTTAGCCTTTGGGGCCTGGGCCCGGGAAATCGTCGCTGTGCCCGGATGTCGGATCGGGCTGTGTTCGCAGGTTGAGCGTTTGGATCGACAGCCGCAGGTGAAACCCCAGAATTGCAACAGTCTTGTGGGAAAATCCATAGCAGGATCGTTCCTAAACTGCTAAGATTTTTGAATAAGAATCCGAAATAATCAAGTCTGGTAAATTAGCCGTAATTCTAGTATGGGGCAGGAAGCGTCGCGCCCGATCGCCAACCAACCCAGATATCTCGATATTACGGTCGATCGACCCGAAATGATAGCATCCAAGCCGCTTCCGGTGGTTCCAACCCGTAAACCTGCAGCGCCAAAACCGACTGCTGCAGCTTGTACCGGCAAAGGCGGAAGCAGGAGAAATATAGACTGCAAGACCAGACTCAGGCCCAAGTTCTGCTTCAAATTGTGTCTGCAAGGGTTAGGCTAGTGAAGAAAAGAAAATAATAGTTGCGATCGAGACTTCATCAGTCTACGTTGTAATTTCTTATCCTGTCGTCAAGCTCAACAGTTTTAGATTCTCTGGCAAACGAAATGCTTGACACCGATCGTGCAAAACTCGACAGTCAAAGAACAGAGGTTTGACGGCAAAGCCCTTACCAATATGTAAACATTTTACCGATGGCTCGCCGGAGTAATCTTGCAGGAAAACCCATGTCTAGTATGCAAAACCAATTCACGGTTCACTTCTGGGGCGTTAGAGGTAGCATAGCCTCTCCCGGAGCCGAAACAGTACGTTACGGGGGCAACACACCCTGTATAGAAATGCGAGTGGGTGAGAGCCGCCTAATTTTTGATGGCGGTACTGGATTGCGGGTTTTGGGACAAACTCTCCTGTCGCAGATGCCCGTAGAAGCTCATATGTTTTTTACTCACTCCCACTGGGATCACATTCAAGGATTCCCATTTTTTGTCCCCGCTTTTCTTAAGGGTAATTGTTTTCACATCTATGGGGCAGTGGCTCCTAATAAGGCTACGATCCAGCAGCGGCTAAACGACCAGATGCTTCACCCCAATTTTCCCGTGCCTCTGCAAATTATGGGGGCCGACCTGAAATTTAACGATATAGAAGTGGGCAAACCGCTGGAAATCGGAGAAATCAAGGTGGAAACTGCTTTGTTGAACCATCCGGGGGAAGCTATGGGCTACCGGGTGAACTGGCGGGGCTATGCGGCGGCTTACGTGACTGATACCGAACATTTTCCCGATCGTTTAGACGAAAATGTGCTGTATTTGGCTCGGGATGCTGAGGTGCTGATCTACGATGCTACTTATACCGATGAGGAGTATTATGCGGAAAAGTCTAGCAGGGTTGGCTGGGGACATTCGACTTGGCAGGAAGCGGTGAAGGTGGCAAAGGCTGCTAATGTCAAGAAGCTGGTGATTTTTCACCACGACCCGCTACACAATGACGAGTTTTTAGACAAGGTGGGAGAGCAGGTGGCTCAAAGGTTCCCGAACAGTTTGATGGCGCGGGAAGGTTTGTCGTTACAGTTGCTGCCTCCGGGTGAGATATCTGAAGAAGTCGGTGCAAGCGCCTAAAGTGCTTGTCTGAGGAATTTGAGATTGGCCTGCAAGTTCTGAAATCTTGAGGTCGGAAATTTCAAATTGAAGTTAGGACTGACCTTACTTACCTAAAGACGAGAGACCTCCGAGACTCTCGCAGCGCGAGAGTCAATTCTTTAATCTTTAATCTTTCATCTCAAATCGACGCTTCGATCGCACGCGGGCTAATTATGTCAAAATGTAAAGCGTGTTGCTAACTTCTTCCTGTACCGCTGCTCTGACTCCAACTGCCGTTGCCTTGGGAAACTTTGATGGTTTGCACCTAGGGCACCGACAAGTCGTGCAGCCAATTTTAAATCGATCGCCTAAATCAAATTCTGCGACTGTTTCGGTGTCGGCGCAATCCTCGCGCTCAAACCCTGGCCAAGATGCAAATTTGGAAAGCAAACCTTCGGTAAGCTGGGACAACGACTCAGCAGCACCGCCCGATACAGCCGACAGCGGCCTTAATTTCAATGGTTCGATCGCCCTCGGTCAGGCTGTGGGTAACAGCTTCTCTGGGCTCGATTCTAATGGGGTAGATCGGCTTTACAGCACTGTGCTGACATTCGCTCCGCACCCGCAAGAATTTTTTACAGGTAAACCCAGAAAACTGCTGACACCTCTGGCCCAAAAGGTAGAATTGCTCGCAGCAATGGGTGTTGAGCAACTGGTACTGCTGCCGTTCGATCGAGAACTGGCGGCCTTGACTGCTGACGAGTTTGTCGAAAAAATTCTGGTGCGACAACTGCAAGCGAGTCGAATTAGCGTGGGGGTTGATTTTCGGTTCGGGCACCGACGCGCGGGGACGGCTGTGGATTTGCAGTCGATCGCCTCGGGTTACGGTATTGATGTGACTCTGGTAACGCTGCACAATTGCGATGAAGGCGATCGGATCAGCAGTTCTGCCATCCGAGAAGGTCTGGCATCCGGCGACCTCAGAAAAGCCAATCAGTTGCTGGGCAGATCCTACACTTTAGTCGGGACTGTGGTTGGAGGACAGCGACTCGGCAGGACGATCGGATTTCCTACTGCTAATATCGAACTGCCGCCAGAAAAATTTTTGCCTTGTTTTGGCGTGTACGCGGTGCGAGTCTCGGTGAAAAATGGAGGAGAAAATATCAAATATCCAAATTCTTCCTATAAGTGGGAAAATCCGCAATCTTTAATCGCCCAAAAACCGTCAAATTTATCATTCATAAATGGAGTGATGAATATTGGCCGCCGCCCGACGGTAGACGGTTTACAACTCACTGTAGAAGTTCACTTGTTAGATTGGTCGGGGGATTTGTACGGTAAAACCTTGAGCGCAAGTTTGGTAGAGTTTTTGCGACCCGAACAAAAATTCGCATCTCTGGATGCTCTCAAAACTCAAATTCAAGCCGATTGCGATGTTGCTAGAAAAGTTTTAGCTGCTAATGGTTAATATATCTATTGCAAAAATATTTGTTAATCCAAACTTCGGAGCGGCTAGAAGCCCATCCGAATTATGAATTCATTGTGTACAGTTTTACTTGGGCGATTGAAATCGCGTCTACACAAACGAAGTCCTAGCTGAGAGGAACTAGGAATCAAATAACCAGCAATGAAAAACCAACAATTAGCAAAGTAAATCAACGTAATTAACGTAAAAGGGGGAACGCTTAAAAAGCTAGCTGTGTATTTCTTCTTCCTTGTTCCTTCAATCTAATGACTAATGACTAATGACTAATGACTAATGACTACTGACTACTGACTAATGACTAATGACTAATGACTAATGACTAATGACTAATGACTAATGACTACTGACTAATGACTAATGACTAATGACTAATGACTAATGACTAATGACTAATGACTAATGACTACTGACTACTGACTACTGACTACTGACTACTGACTACTGACTACTGACTAATAACTTCTACTTAAAAATCAGGGATATGAGAGAACACATTGAGCGGCTAAAACAAAATCTAGGCAAGACGATTGTGGGAAAAGCGGATGCTATTCGCTTGGTGCTTGTAGCCGTGCTTTCGGGCGGGCACGCGCTGCTGGAAGATGTGCCTGGTGTAGGAAAAACGCTGCTGGCGAAGTCTTTGGCGCGATCGATCGATGGGAAGTTTCAGCGGATTCAGTGCACTCCCGATTTGTTACCGACTGATATCACCGGTACTAATATTTGGAATCCCCGCAGCGGAGAGTTTGAATTTTTGCCCGGGCCAGTTTTTGCTAATGTTTTGCTTGCTGATGAAATCAACCGGGCGACGCCGCGAACTCAGTCTGCTTTGCTGGAAGTGATGGAAGAAAAGCAGGTGACGGTAGACGGAATTTCTCGGAGTGTTCCGGCACCGTTTTTTGTGATTGCGACTCAAAACCCGATCGAATATCAAGGCACTTTTCCGCTACCGGAAGCGCAGATGGATCGGTTTACTTTGTCTTTGACTTTGGGCTATCCCGCTGCGTTGGAAGAGTTGCAAATGTTGGAACGGCTGTCTGATACTTTTGCAGTTGAGGATTTGCAGCCTTGTATTTCTTTATCTGAGGTGCAGGAATTGCGCCGCTTGTGTGCTGCGGTGAAGGTAGAAGGCTCTTTGAAGCAGTATATTGTTGATTTGGTGCGATCGACCCGCGAGGATGAAGAGATTACTCTGGGAGTGAGTCCCCGGGGTGCGGTGGCTTTACACCGGGCGTCCCAGGCTTTGGCATTTATGGAGGGCCGGGATTTTGCTACTGATGATGATGTTAAGTATGTGGCGCCGCACGTACTTTCTCACCGGTTGATTCCGGCGGGGGGAAGGAGGGCTAAGACGATTGTCGATCGATTATTGCGGTCTGTTCCTATTCCTTAAAAAGCATTGAGATTAATATTATCCACAGTCAGGACACGGCAATGCCGTGTCCCTACAATTAATCGGGCGATGGTGACATTTTAGGGGATCTCGTGATTATTTTGGGGTAGGGAAACGGCACTGCCGTGTCCTCAGTTGCTTGTTTTCTCGCGAGAAAAATTGATTGTTTTGAGGTAGGGAAACGGCATTGCTGTATCCTTTTTATATCAAATATTTTGGGTAGGGAAACGGCATTGCCGTATCCTCAATTGCCTTTTTAAATCACTCGATAGAACTTTCAAACAGCGCGACTAATTTTTTTGCTTCTAAATCGATATTGTGTTGTTTAGCTACCCGTTCTGCTCCTGTTTTCCCCATTTCTTCTAGCTTTTCTAAAGGTGCTTCCAAGGCCGCGCGCATCGCCACAGCTAATGCTTCTACGGAACCGGGAGGAACTAACCAACCGCAAACACCGGGTTCTACGAGTTCCGGGATGCCGGCAACATAGGTGCTAATTACGGGCCGATTCAGAGCGAGGGCTTCCATAATTACGACGGGTAAACCTTCGGCAAAACTTGGCAATACCATGGCGCGGGAAGCTAAAATTTCTTGCTGAACTCGATCGCCACTGGCCCAGCCGGTAATTTCTATATAGTTTTGCAGATTGAGTTGTGCAATCTGCTGTTCAATTTCAGCTCGCAGCGGCCCGTCTCCAACAAATACCAATTTAAACTCCAAGCCTTGAATTGCTAGCTTGCTGGCGGCTTCTAGCAATAACAAATGGCCTTTTTGTTCGCTGAGCCGGCCGACACAAACTAGGCCGGGTGCTGCGGGTATGGGGACGTGCGCGTGAACTAAAAAAGCTGCATCGACTCCGCAGTGTATGACGTGGATTTTTGACCAATAAGTGCGATCGCACCACCGAAAAAGCTGACTTTTACCGAAGGAACTGACTGCTGCTACAAAGGTCGATCGTTTAATTTTTTCGTCTAAGGAAAGAAGTGTAGCTTTATCAAATTCTTCGGGGCCGTGAACTGTGAAACTGTAAGTCGGGCCGCCCAGCACGCGGCACAGCATGGCAACTGTTGTGGAATTTGTGCCGAAGTGAGCGTGAACGTGTTCTGTACCGGATTCTGCAAACCAATTTAAAAGAATGCAAGCTTCTGCTAAATAAGCTAGATGCAGCAAAATCCCCCGTTCCGAGTGCCAGCCAACTTGGAACATTAACTGCACAGCTTGGAGGAATCGAATTGGTCTAGTTGCGGCAACGCGCAGCAAACCCCACGCTAGGCCCTGTACGCCAACTCCTAAGATTACTTTAGTCAATTCTTGCTCTAGTTTGTCGGCTTCATCAACGAGTTCTGACTCGCAGGATCGGACCGAAAAACGTGCGATTTTTATGCCGCATTTTTCCACTGCGAGTATTTCTCTGCGGACAAAGCTGTGGCTGACTTTGGGGTATTGGTTGACTAGATAGGCGATATTCATGAAGGGGGAGAAAATTTTATGGTAAAACTTAGATAAGTTTAGCCTTTGGCTGCATTCCCTGGGCAACAAATTTAGCTGATTTGTTGAGCTTATTTGAGCATGGGTTGAGGGCGATCGCTTTTGGGGGAACGGGGAAGTGACAGCGGGGCGATCGCCCTGCGGCGCGAGCAAATCAATCCACACATTTTACATTTTTAATACAATAGTCAGGACTGTTTTTAGGTAGTAGTCACAAACCCTTGATTTTCCCGCAAGCAGTTTGCTCGCCATGAAAGCCTTTTTTTAGGGATCGCAATCAAAAACTCTCTCAAGTGTTTTCCTATGCAAACCACTCCCAATCAGGTTGAACAACCCCCAGATTTCCTGAATAATTGGTAATTATTCAACGTGCAATTCCATCTAATTTCCTATTGTCACCTAAATTTTCCCAAAAATCACCAGCCCGAAAAATCATCGCCCAAATCCCCAAAAAACCTGCAACTCTCGCAACTCTCACAACTCCCCGAACTCTCACCACCAAAGATTTTTCAGACACAACTTGCTCTGCACCTACCCAAAATGACAGCAATAAGGTAAAGTAAACGGCACAAGAGTCTAGAACTCTCCAACGACCGCAACTCGGCCAACCCGCCCCTGACCAGCAAAACTGGCAGATACAGGCGGCTTTAACCGCTAACCGTCAACCCCTAACAACCGACAAAAATGCAAACCTACTACTACGTTTTAGCCAGCCAACGCTTTTTGCTAGAAGAAGAAGCCCTTGATGAAGTGTTTAAAGAAAGAATTCGCAATTACAACGAACAAGAAAAACAAATAGACTTCTGGTTGGTCAAACAGCCAGCTTTTCTAGAAGATGCGACAATGGCAGAAGTCAAAGCAAAATGCCCTCAACCCGCAGCAGCCATTATTTCCACCGATCCTGTTTTCATTACATGGTTGAAACTTCGACTAGAATATGTACTGACAGGTGAGTTTCAAGCACCGTCAGCAAATATTCCCGATGCCCTCGCATCGCTACAGACAGCATGAATCAACTAGCAAAAGAATCTACAGCTAAGCTAGGAAAATTAACGGGAAAATTGTACAATATTTTTGTCTTTTTTCCCCTATTTTCTGCTACGACGATCGCTCTTTTGACCTTGACAATTTTATCGAGTTCTGTTAAAGCTCAGTCGAGCTGCGAACCGCCGCTGTCCGACGAATATCTACTGTTAATTGTCACCCGAACACCCGAACAGCAAGAAAAAGCAAAACGCTCTTTTCCCGGAAATACTGACAATACAGTTTGTCGGTACATCAACGATACGGTGACGCGAGTTGGTGGCTTTCGCGACTCGCAAATTGCTAGCGATTGGGTTAAATATATCGAAGATGTTGTCGGATTGCAAGCTTATGTAGTACGATCGCCCGCAGCGGCACTTCCTCAAAATTTGCCCGTCTACAACCCTGAACCAGCAACAGGTTCTGAACCAATCGCCAATCCTCAAACCGGTAATATTGGGTTCAATCCCCAAGCCCTAGGCCCCGGTTATGCAGTGTTAGTGGATTATTTCAATCAACCGGAATTAGCCACCCAAGTCAAGCAAGCATTGGGCACGCAAGTAGGCTTGGCTTCCTACGGCCAGCGTCCTTTTTTATTCGTCGCTTATACCACGGATCAAAATGCCGCTACTGCTGCGGTAAAAGCATTGAGCGATCGAGGTTTTTGGCCGATGTTGGTAGACAGCCGCCGCGTTACGGTAATTAGTCCTGCTGTTAGGTGAAAGTTCACCTATCTCCATTATCATTCGGCGATTGAAATCGCTTCTTGTCGCACAAAGTCCGCGCAACGCGAGACTAAGAGTAATACCACGATCGTTCGGCGATTGAAATCGCTTTTTATCACACAAAGTCCGCGAAGGCGGACTAAGAAGTAATAGCAAATTTAGTTAAGAATTAATTATTGTTGTTTGAGCTGTAGCCCATTGTTTCCAAGCTGACTTTCGGCCCGCTTTTTTGCCTCGATTGCGGCTCCGTAATCCGGTTTGTAGCGAATTGCTTTATCATAGGAGGCGATCGCATCTCCGTATCTTTTTACCGCTACCAGCGCATTGCCGCGGCTGTACCAAGCTTCCGAATAGTCCGGCTTGACATAGACGGCTTCGTTGTAAGAGGCGATCGCATCTTCGTACCGCTGCAAATTGTACTGAGCATTGCCTCTATTGTACCACGCTTGAAATTCTTTCGGATTCAAATCTAAGGCTTTGCTGTAACACTCAATTGCTTGTTCGTACCGACGCAATTCGTGGTACGACCAGCCTAAATTATACCATGCTTGATAATAATCTGGTTTTAATTTAACAGCTTTTTCGTAAGCTTCTACCGCTTCTTTATGCCTCCGCATTTTCAGCAAAGCGATGCCTTTACTGTACCAGGCTTGATAAAAATTTGGCTGAAACCGCACGGCTTTTTCGTAGGCTTCCAAAGCTTCTTGATTTTTGTTTAATTCTAGGAAAACATTGCCTAAATTGTACCAAGCCTCAGAATTGTCAAATTTGATTTCAACTGCTTGTTGATAGGATTCTACGGCGCGATCGTACTGTTTTAATTTTTGGTAAGCTTGCCCCATATTGTACCGCGCCCGGTACGAATTTGGCTGAAATTGTACGGCTTTTTCGTAGGATGCGATCGCTTCTTCGTAGCGCTGGGAATCTAACAGGGTATCGCCTTTTCCTTCCCACGCTGCGGCATAGTCGGGCTGGATTTTTAAAGCGTTGTCAAAAGATGCGATCGCCTCTTGAGACTGTTGCAACTTATCCAAAGCATAACCGCGTCCCGTCCAAGCTTCCAAATATTCCGGCTTTAATTCTATTGCTCGATCGTAAGCTAACTGCGATTCCCGATATTTTTTCAATTCATATAAAGTTTTAGCTTTTTCCTGCCAAACTTCCGCGTAGTCTGGCCTGAGAGTTATTGCTCGATCGTAAGCTGCCAGAGCTTCTTCAAATCGGCTTAAATTGTAAAGGGTATTTCCTCGGTTGTACAAATCAGTTGCATTGGCAGAATTAAAAGTATGTACACCATAAATTGATGCGAGAATCGTGATGCCAATCACACCGGCGAGCGCCCCAATTTTTAAATATAGTTTTTGACCAGGTTTAGGCGACTTTTTCGCAGCAGCAACCGGAGGCAATGCCGGCATCGTACCGCTGAAAGATTTTTTCAATTCTTTAATAGCTTCCAGTGTTTCGCCGGCACTAGAATAGCGCTGCCGAAAATCGTACTTTACCATCCGATCTAAAATCTTGGCAAATTCAGGACTCACCGATGCTTTATCCTGCCAAATAATTTCCTCTGTATTCGGATCTTTGGTCATTTGATGAGGATTGATGCCCGTGAGAAACTGAATTGCGATCGCCCCTGCGGCATAAATATCGCTGCTGAGTTTCGGATTACCGTGAGCTTGTTCGCTGGGCATATAACCGGGAGTTCCGATGCTCACACTTAAGCTATTCTTCGGCTGAGGATTAGTAATTTGAGTAGTGATTTCTTTAACTGCTCCAAAGTCGATTAACACTAACTTATTATCTCGATTTCGGCGCAGGATATTGCGAGGATTTACATCGCGGTGAATCACATTTTGCTGGTGTACAAAATCTAAGATTTCGAGAACTTCCTCCAATATACAAATAACTCGCTCTTCCTTCATGCCTCCGGCATTTCCCGGAGAAGCGGGCGTAATTTCTTGACTTAAATCGTGACCTTCGATAAATTCTTGAACGAGATAAAACTCTTGATTTTCTTCAAAATAAGCAAAAAGTTGCGGAATGCGATCGTGATTTCCCAACTTGTACAAAACCTGTGCTTCAGTATCGAACAAACGTCGGGCTATCTGTAGAGTTTCCGGATCGGTTGCTTGAGGTTTAAGCTGCTTGACGACACAGAGGTGATTGCCTGGTAGCTGTTTATCTTCAGCTAAATAAGTTTGAGCAAATCCGCCGCCTCCCAAGTGACGGATAATGCTGTAGCGCGTGCTGAGTGTGATTCCAAGCATGAAATTTACCTAATATTTCCGAGTCTTTCTCCCCTTTCGGAGTAAAACAGGGGTTGGGGGAAAGGTTTTGTATTTGATTAAGTTTAACTAATTTGCGATCGCCCTTGTGGCACAAAGCTTGTGAAAATACCAGTAGATTCTACCGACAATCGGTAAAATTGTCGGCGAATCATGTTAGCAGTGACATTTCAGATGCGTAGGATGCGGATTGTACACTTTACTTTGATTTAACATGGTTTAGACCCATGGGCTAGAAACCCGGTTTCTACGATTTTTACGAACAATAACGATAAATTTACGAAGAAACCGGGTTTCTGATGTCAGCGCGCGCCAGTTTGATTTTACCTTAAACAGCTTTCAAAATTTCATCATCAACCGAAAAATCTATCTCGGCTTTGTCCCTTCCCGAAACTACATAATCATTCTGAAAAGAATCTTTCAATCCCGAAACTAAGTCAAATTCTGGTTGCCAGTTAAGCTCGGTAACAGCTTTATTAACTGAGGCAAAAAAGTGCTGCACCCGCATCGGAAAAGCTTTCTTTTTACCGAAGTCAAATTGTTTCGGATCGTAGTGTACAATTTTGATAGCATCGGGCGATTTGCCGGCGGCTTGAATGCAGGCGCGGGCTAAACCGTCAAAGGTGACAAATCGATCGCCCGAAACGTTGTAAATTTGCCCTCGAGCCCTTTCATTCCCCAAAACCGCCGCCATCGCCCTCGCCAAATCCTGACAGTGCCCCAACTGCGTGAAGTGCATACCGTTACCCGGAATCGGAATCGGGCGATCGCGCGCAATGCGATCGAAAAACCAAGCCTCCAAATCGTTATAATTTTGAGGCCCATAAATGTAAGTCGGACGGATCGAAGTCCAAGGCAAACCGGACTCGGCCAAGTAATTTTCCGTTTCGCACTTACCCAAATGCCGGCTTTTGGGATCGGTAGCATCCCCTTCCACGTGAGGCATTTGATCAGACTTCAAATAAACCCCCGCAGAGCTCATGTAAACAAAGTGCTGCACCCGCCCTTTAAATATCTCAGCTAAAGGCTTTGTATCGCTCAGTTCCCGACCGTTGTTGTCAAAAACAGCGTCAAACTCCTCTGTAGATAACTTGTCTTTAAGTTGGTCAAGATTTGTGCGATCGCCCAAAATCTGTTGCACGCCCGCAACCGGCACAGGCTTATTGCCCCGGTTAAACAACACCACCTCATGCCCTTGTGCTGCTAAAATTTTAGTAAGATAAACCCCAATAAACCGAGTACCGCCCATCATCAAAATTCGCATTATTTCCGATGCTCCTTACAGTTAGTTCAAATATTTTACAATAAAATCAGTATCTTGCTTTACTAACAGTTCGCGATCGCATCTAAGCCAAAGAAACCCGGTTTTTCAACCGAAGATCCGGGCCGCCACCTCTATATTTTCCCGAAAAATCCGGTTGCTGCGCCTGCGACTAACTCCGATGGTGCGATCCCCCGAAATAAACATACTTTGAAACCCCCTAAAAAAGCCCTATGCAAATTCCCCGGCTGCACCCAGAAACCATCGAAGAAGTCAAACAAAGAGCCGACATAGTAGACGTTATTTCCGGTCGCGTCATCCTGCGGAAACGCGGCAAAGAATTCGTCGGGTTATGTCCCTTTCACGACGAAAAATCTCCCAGTTTTACCGTCAACCAAGCCAAACAAATGTACTATTGTTTCGGCTGTGGCGCAGGAGGAAATGCCTTTAAATTTCTCATGGAATTAGAGAAAAGATCCTTCAGCGAAGTCGTATTAGAACTTGCTAAAAATTATCAAGTACCAGTCAAAACAGTCGAACCAGAACACCGACAAGAATTGCAGCGCCAAATTTCCCTGCGCGAACAACTCTATGAAATCTCAGCACTAACAGCCAACTTTTACGAACACGCCTTGCGACAAACCCAAGGAGAAGAACCTTTAGCATATCTCAAATCCGATCGCCAACTCAGTGAAGAAACTATCCAACAATTTCAACTAGGTTATGCGCCCCAAGGTTGGGAAGCACTTTACAGTTATTTAGTAGAACAAAAAAACTATCCAGCGCAATTAGTAGAACAAGCTGGATTAATTGTACCGCGCAAATCAGGCGGTAGCGGCTATTACGATCGCTTCCGCAACCGCATCATGATTCCCATTCGCGACACCCAAGGCAGAGTCATCGGTTTCGGCGGCAGAGCTCTGGGCGACGAACAACCAAAATACCTCAATTCTCCCGAAACAGAACTTTTCGACAAAGGCAAAACCTTATATGCTCTAGATACAGCCAAAACAGCCATTAGCAAAGCCGATCGCGCGATCGTCGTAGAAGGGTACTTTGATGCGATCGCACTGCACGCAGCAGGCATCTCCAACGCCGTAGCATCCCTCGGCACTGCCCTGAGTTTAAACCAAGTGCGGCAGTTATTGCGGTACACAGACTCCAAACAAATTATCCTCAACTTCGACGCAGACAAAGCAGGAAATCAAGCAGCAGCGCGCGCCATTGGAGAAATAGAAAAACTCGCCTATCAAGGAGAAGTACAACTGCGAGTGCTCAACATTCCCGACGGCAAAGATGCCGACGAATACCTCAAAACATACTCCCCGCAACAGTATCGAGAATTGCTTGAAAATGCACCATTATGGCTCGACTGGCAACTACAACAAATGCTAGTAGATCGAGACTTGAAACAAGCAGATACTTACCAGCAAATTACCTCAAAAATTATCAAATTACTAACCAATATTACCGACGACAATCAGCTCACGCATTATTTACAAAAAGGCGCGGAAATCCTCAGTAAAGGAGATTCTCGACTCACCAAAATGCTAACCGAAAACTTACTCAATCAAGTAGTAAGCGATTGGGCAAAGCGGCAAAATCAAGACGAATCTTTGACAATGCCTCTATTGATTAGAAACAAGCTGAGGCCGAACAAACAATATAAAAAGCAGCGCGCCACCGACCAAAACCAAAGCTCAAAACCAGGCTTTTCAGCAGCAGCCCGCAGTCTGTTAGAAGAAGCAGAAGCGCAATTATTGCAGATTTATTTGCACTGTCCCGAATACCGCCAAGAAGTCAGAGAAGCAATAGAAGCTAGAGACGTGCAGTTTAGTCTTTCTCACCACAGATTTTTGTGGCATCAGATTGTGAATACAGAAATATTGCACAAAGCTTATTTACAAATAGCGCCGTCTGAGTTAGTTTTGAAATTGCAAGATATTTTGATAGAATATCCCACTCAACTCGATCAAATCTCCCATTTATTTCACTTAAACGAGTTTTCCGAAAAAAATGTTTATCGCGCACCTTTAGTAATTAGATCGACCATAGCTTGTATCGAGCAAATTATCAGCATCAAGCGGCGGAAAATTGCACTAGATATGTGGAAAAAAACCGATGCTGCTATCGAATATTATCAACAACTCTGCGCCGAACAAGAATGGATAGAAGAATTAGAGAGGCTGCGTCAAGTTAATTTTTACGATTTAACCTCCGTACCTTGGGCTTGAGGTGAAGGACTAAAGTTCTGACTTCAGTCCTTTCTACCACAAACTTTTAGTAATCGCAAAACAGAGTTTCGCGAGTATCTCTACCCGTTACTGAATTAGTACCTTTTGCAACTTCACAAAGTTTTTTGATCGTATCGTCTCGCAGCAGTGTCTCAGTAAAATCAGCACCGTCAATAATCGCTCCTTCCAGTCTGGTATTGTAAGCAAAAGCACCCTCAAGGATAGCATTTGTTAAATTTGCGTTCATCATACGAGCCAAATCCAAAGTTGCACCGCTAAAATTAGCACCTTCTAAATTTGCATCTTCCAGATTGGCGGCAAAAAAGCTCACGCCGCGCAAATCTGCGTTGGTAAAATTGCTGTTGCGAAGATTGGCTTTATTAAAACTGTCGTTAGTCAAAACTTGTCCAGCAAAATCAGCGCCAATGAGGATTTCTTTGTCACGATCCAAGGCGAAAGCAGGTGCGGGCGCGATCGCGATCGCCCCAGCAGCAATTACTGCTAAAATAACAAAACTCAGCAAGAAAGTATAAATATGTTGGCGAATTGTAGAAGTCATACAAGTTAAAGCGAATGGGCAGCGATGACAGTTCACAATTGAATTCTAGCAGAAAGCGCGCGCCTGCTGACCCCAATTCTTCCCAATCCCCCAACTATCGGGATCTGGGCACATTGGGAGAAAACTTAGTCGCCGAGTGGCTGCTGCAGCAAGGTTGGGAAATTTTGCACCGACAGTATCACTGTCGTTGGGGAGAGATTGACATCATCGCCCTTGGAAGAGATGAAGCCAGCTATCAAAACCGAGGCATTCCCCATCACCAATTCCCAACATTAGCATTTGTCGAGGTCAAAACTCGCCGCCGGGGAAATTGGGATCTCGGTGGAATGCTGGCTGTTAGTGCTGCAAAACAAGCCAAACTTTGGCAAACCGCCGAAATATTTTTAAGCACTCGTCCAGATTTAGCAAATAATTCTTGTCGCTTTGATGTCGCCCTCGTCAGGTGCGAACCTTCAGGGCAAAATATTAAGCAAAAATTACCACTATTAACCGCAGCAAATTCTAAATCCGCCCTTACAGGAAACTACCGGCTCACCCTACAAGAATACATTCGAGCGGCTTTTAGTAACTAGAAATATCCTTAAAAATTACATTACAATTGAAAATTAGCTTGTTACCATGCTCTGCCTGGTAACACAGATTCAGAGGCTATGCCTCTTTTTACCTCACCACTTATAGGACTGTAGGATATGTTTAAGTTATTCAATTTTAGTCACTTAAAAATTACCACTGAAAATTAAAAATTCAGGGCTGTTGGTAATTTTAAATTATTAACTTATCTCTATTTTCACGCATCTCGATTTCGATCTTTGATGGACATGGAAACAGGGTTAAATCTTTTCCCCATCTCCCCATCTCCTCCCCCCGGCTGTCTCGTCACGGTTATATCGATCGGCACAGAAGTCTAGGCGAGAGTCTCCGGGCAATATCCCAGACCCTTGACAAATTGCTGGCGAAACGCTTCAATTTCTTTACGGTCGGGGCTGCCGTGACAAACCACCGCCACCTGGTAGCGGCGCATCACGCCTAGTGGCGACTGTCCTGTTTCCAAACTCCACAGTGCCATTTGCAACCGAATTTCTGGATCGTAAGGAATCCCGAGTTCGTTCATAAAAGCCCGAAAATCCCCGTGCATTTGGGGAGTTAGATATTGGCTCATTTTTACCTTCACCACCCAGCCGTCAATTTGGTGAATAACAGTGATAAATTGCAAGGGAAGATGACTAGCCGCGCGCAGGTAATCCACCACTCTCAGAGTGAGGCTAGTATTGGCGATGTAGTAGAGGTATTCCATAACTATCCTTCGAGCAAAGCTGATGCTACACCTCTATCCTCGCGGGCTTTACCCGCGACCACAAGGGGAAAAGCACCCGACTTTGGATGGGGGTTTTTACCCAATTTGTTACCCAGTTGACAGATCGATCGTACAGGAATTTACCCGATGACAGAGATTGACTGGTCTTTGGACGGCTACGACTACGAACTTCCGCCCGAGTACATTGCCCAAAATCCCGCAGTACCGAGGGATAGTTCTCGCTTGCTGGCTGTAGATTCTCCCAGCAGCCACCAACACCGGATTTTCCGGGATTTGCCCGACTTGTTGGAACCGGGAGACTTGCTGGTACTCAATAACACCCGCGTGTTGCCGGCGAGGCTCTACGGGCACAAACCCAACGGCCCGGCTGTGGAGATATTGTTGATGGAAGAACGGCAGCACAACTGCTGGCTGGCTTTGGTTAAACCGGGGAAACGCTTAAAGTTGGGAGCAAAAATTGAGTTCGATCCGCATTGTAATGACTCCGCAGCAGCAGGCCCTTGTTGTTGCCTTCCCCACGGGGATGACCTCGCGAGGCGATTGACTGCGACAGTTATAGAGAGGGACGAGGCAACCGGGGGACGGCTGTTGGAGTTTGACATCCCCACAGATGCGACTCTGGCGAAGTTTTTTGACGAATACGGCTACGTACCCCTGCCGCCCTACATCGACAACTCCCAAGCTGCGCCGGAACAGTATCAGACTGTGTATGCCGATCGGCCGGGGGCAGTGGCAGCCCCCACAGCCGGCTTGCACTTCACCGAAGAATTGTTCGACCGCTTGCAGCAGCGGGGCATCGAAAAAACTTTTGTTACCCTCCACGTCGGGGTAGGGACATTTCGCCCGGTGGAGGTGGAAGACGTGACGACTCACCAAATGCACAACGAATGGGTGGAAGTATCCGCCGCTACTGTGGAGAAAATCCGCGAAACTAAAGCTAGAGGCGGGCGGATTTTTGCCGTAGGTACAACAGCAGTGCGAGCTTTAGAGGGAGCGGCCGCCGCGAGCGGCGATTTTTCGTTGCAGCCTTTTTGCGGCCCGACAAATCTGTTTATTTATCCGGGCTATAAGTGGCGGGTTGTAGACGGGATAATTACCAATTTTCATTTGCCGCGCTCTACTTTGATGATGATGGTAAGCGCGATGATTGGAAGGCCTCGGCTGTTGGATTTGTACCTAAGAGCGATCGAGCATCAGTACCGCTTTTATTCCTTTGGCGATGCCATGCTGATTTTACCGGCTGCAAAGAAGGATTAACTTATATCTGGCACCATTCTCAACTTTTCCTTGAGGGGCGGGCCATCCGCGGCTACCCCACAACCCAATTTATGTGTTGTGGGACAGCCATCGGGCCTGTTAACCGAGAATGGTGCAAAATATCAGAAATGCCAGTTGTTAATTTTTAGTCGCTTTACTCTTCCTCCTCTTCTTCATTGCCGGGATACACGAAGCTGTTGGAACGTCCAGTCAGAACCGATTTGCCTAGGGACAGAGCTTTCTGAGCTGCCACAGTAGCTTTGCGCTTCCATGTGGCCTTACGCATATTCTTTTTGGATTTGGAGGTTTTCTTCTTAGGGACTGCCATGACGCTAAATACTTTGAGATTGTATAGACAAACAAACATTCTAGCCGATTTTGCCTTGCTCGCTTGCTCGACTCTGTGAGAACAAATGTTTCATTAGTAGGGTGCGTCAGCCGCTAGCTTCTCCAATAACACGCCAAATCCCCCGGCTGGCGCACTCGCAGCAGCCAAATTCCCGTAGGGTGCGTCAGCCGTTAGCTTCTCCAACAACACGCCAAATCCCCCTGCTGACGCTCCCTACATTTAAATCTCCGCCTGTTTGCTGCTTAGAGTTCGTGAAAGTGGTAGAGCACGACGCCAGTAACTGGGTCGTTCTCAATGCTCACATAACCGGTTTTGAGCATGGCGGTGAAAGCTTCTTCCACTTCGGCAAAAGTAGCGCCGGTTGCCATCACGCCTTGGGTAACAGATAATCGGCCGTTCTTGGTATAAGCTGCCTTCAGGAGTTTAATCCCTAACTGTTCGGGGGTTTGCTTGGTGTATGTCGAGGCGATCGCCCCGCTGGTGGAAGATAGCGGTATACCTTGGGGAGATACGCCGAGTTTGCCCCTGAGACTGGCATTGTGTTCGTCCACCATGTTCGGTAGCAGCAGCAAGTCAAACAATTGCCCGAACCCAAACAAGCCAAAGGTACACAGCCACAGCAAACCCGTGCCAATCTTGCCGTTGTAGAGACGGTGGAGTCCGAAGGGGCCGAAAAAACAAGCAGCCCATAACAGGTAACTAACACCTAAATTGCTCATTTTATGACCGTCCTGTCTGGTTATTCTAATAATTGGAGTCCCTTTATACATTTTGTACTTTCTATCTGGCGTTTGAACAGTTTGACACCAGCGGATATTTGTGCATTGTCCGAAGTTATGGGTTATTTACTACCAATTCCCCATGCTCCATGCCCCATGCTCCATGCCCCATGCTCCATGCCCATAAGTAATTGTGCGTAGCAATTCTTAACGCCAACAACATATTTTCGGGGTCGAGAACTTGGTACACTGGAGGGCGTGGAAATTACACCAGCTTTGAGTTGGATTCCACGCGGTTCGGGCTACCGGTGCTGGCCAAACTAACCGAGAGCGATCGACCTCACCCGCCCGACACCCGAAACAAGCAAGTTGTTATAAGCAAAAAATCCAATAAACATATGGTAGATTCTCTCAAAAAACCCGCTTTTGCTCAACAGCAAGAAGGGAAAACCCCAGCCAAAGAAACTATTCTCACGCCGAGATTTTACACAACAGACTTTGACGAGATGGCCAAAATGGACATCTCGGTAAATGAAGCCGAACTCGAAGCAATTATCAAAGAGTTCCGCGTTGACTACAACAAAACCCACTTCGTGCGGGATGCCGAGTTCGATCAATCTTGGGAACACATCGACGGCGAAAAGCGCAAGTTGTTCATTGAATTCCTCGAACGCTCTTGCACCGCTGAGTTTTCTGGCTTCTTGCTCTACAAAGAATTAGCACGCAAGCTCAAAGACAAAAATCCGGTACTCGCCGAAGGTTTCTTGCTGATGTCCCGCGATGAAGCGCGGCACGCCGGATTCTTGAATAAAGCGCTGTCGGACTTTGGTTTGTCCCTAGATTTGGGTTTCTTGACAAAGAGCCGCAGTTACACATTCTTTAAGCCGAAGTTTATTTTCTACGCCACTTACTTATCCGAAAAAATCGGTTATTGGCGCTACATCACGATTTACCAGCACTTGAAAGCGCATCCTGAAGACCAGATTTATCCAATTTTCCGATTCTTTGAAAATTGGTGCCAGGATGAAAACCGCCACGGAGATTTCTTCGATGCGGTGATGAGAGCTCAGCCTCAAATGCTGAACGATTGGCGCGCTAAGCTTTGGTGCCGTTTCTTCTTGCTGTCGGTATTCGCGACAATGTATCTCAATGATATCCAGCGCGCGGGTTTTTATCGATCGCTCGGACTCGATGCTCGCGAATACGACATTGAAGTGATCAAAAAAACCAACGAAACAGCAGGCCGCGTATTCCCCGTCATGCTAGACGTGAACAATCCTGAGTTTTACGAACGGTTGGATGTTTGTCTCCAAAACAATCAGCAGTTGACCGCAATTGTTGCTTCTGAAACTCCAAAATTCTTGCAATTCTTCCAAAAATTACCTCTGTATTTGTCGAACGGCTGGCAGTTGTTGAAACTGTATTTGATGAAGACGATCGAATCGCCTTCTGTTGAAGGTGCAGTGCGTTAGGTTTTGATTTTTCATCCTCTATTACGGCGGTTCTGCAGGAAGCGGAGCCGCTTTTTTTTGGTATGATGTGAAATTAGTTTAAATGGGCGATCGCATTTCAAATTCAACTCAGAAAATTGATGCAGCAGTTAATTGTGAGATGAAAAGTGAGTAATACGAGTACCGCAAGACGCACCTATTTTGAACTAGAAGATATTCAAAGGCAATGAAGAGAATGGCAGTAGAAACGTAAAAAAATATTTTTAGCAACTTGGTAATTTTTACGCTATTCTCAATTCTTAACTCAGTATTTTAAAATTAAGGTTCTCAAATCTACGATATTCCGGTGCACTTTATGAAACTCCACAAAAAACAATTCAACAGATCTACTTGGGTTTTTTACCTAGGAATGTTCGCCGTATTCCTCCTATCCTTAACTCTCCGATTTTGGCAATTAGAGCGATTTAACACTCTAGTATTTGACGAGGTTTATTACGCCAAATTTGCCAACGATTATCTCACCAGAACGCCTTTTTTCAACGCTCACCCGCCCCTAAGCCAGTATATAATTGCGATCGGAATTGCGATCGGCACTCACCTGCCCTTCGGAAAAACCGCCGTCAACGGCCTAACAGGCTCAATGCTTTCCCCTTGGGATTATCGCTGGCTAAATGCTCTCACAGGTTCCTTTATTCCCTTAGTTGTCGGAGCCCTCGCCTATCAGCTCCTTCGCCGCCGCACCTTTGCTTTTCTTGCGGCTTTATTTATCGCCTGCGACGGTTTATTTTTAGTTGAATCTCGCTACGCACTCAATAACATTTATCTAGTCTTATTCGGAATACTTGGTCAATTATTTCTGCTCAAAACCGTAGAAGCTGAAGGCAAAAAGCGCTTGCTTTGGCTAGTATTAGCTGGGATAGGATTCGGTGCATCTGCCGCTGTCAAATGGAACGGATTGTGGTTTTTGTTTGGGGCTTATCTCATTTTAATCTGCGCTTGGGCCGTGCGTTTAATTCAGGGAAACAGAGGAAATGAAGAACCAATCCGCGATATAAATTCTGCTCTGCTTCCGCCCGAAAGTCCAGTACAAAAATTGACAGAGCTAACTTTTGTGGAAGTATGCTGGAGTCTAGCTGTAATTCCTATTTTAGTTTACAGCATCTGCTGGATTCCTCACCTGCATCTGAATCCAACTCCCAATTTCTGGCAGATGCAAACGGAAATTTTGACTTATCACGAACGCATTAAAAGTGGCCCTAGCGTGCATCCTTACTGTTCCACTTGGTACAGTTGGCCTTTGATGCTCCGCCCCATAGTTTACTTCTACAAAACTGCTAGCAACAATGCACAACCAGATCCGGTTTTGCCACCTTTACCCAGCGGTGCAACTGAGACGATTTTTGACGTTCACGCGATGGGAAATCCTTTCCTTTGGTGGTTTTCCACTTTAGCTTTAATATTAGTAGCAGGAGTTTTAATTCACCGGATTGTGGTGTGGTTTCAAACGCGCCAAGTGGCTTCTGTTGACAGCCTCGAACAGCAGCAGCCGATTTTGTTTCCGCCGACGGCCCAAATGTGGATGGTGTTATATTTGATAGTTAATTGGGCTGCTAATTTGCTGCCTTGGATGAAGGTGAGTCGCTGCGTATTTTTGTATCATTATATGGGCTGTTCTGTGTTTGGAGCCTTAACACTTGCTTGGTGGGTTGACAGGTGGCTGCACAGCCCTCAAACTCGACTCCGAGGGATGGGGGTAACAATTATTTTTCTGGTTTTGGCTGCTTTTATTTTCTGGATGCCTATCTATTTGGGACTACCTTTGTCGCAGTGGGAATGGAATCTTCGGATGTGGCTTCGTTCTTGGGTTTAAGTTAGAAATAATTCCTTTATAAACGGGCCGAATATCCCGTTCCACCAGAAAATTAAGTTGTGTGGAACAGGCCGGAAAGCCTGTTCCTAACAAAGGTCTAAGATGTAAGTTATAACATTTATAACGGTTCTCAAGCTTGGTGAGGTATGCGGCATTTTTGCACTCCTGCCTATGCCCTATCCCCTATCCCCTATCCCCTATCCCCACGAGAGCACCTCATGTTACTGAGAAAGGCTATATAACAAAGGTGAGTTTGCAAAAGCGAGCATTATTTTTGATACAGTGCTCGATAAACTGGTTCGCCTCGTTTTTGAGTAGCAATTTCTCTTTCCGTAGCAACGGGTAGGGGATTTTCTGCTAGCCATTCCCCGCCATTTTGACGCTGAAAACTGGGATGAGATGAAAAGCGATCGCACATTTCGACTTCTACTTCCTCAATATCCGATTGAATAAACACTTCACCGCCAACAGCCAGATAAGTAGCCAACTCGCTGACTAATTCCTGCTGTACTACCCGCCGTTTGTGGTGCTTTTTCTTGAACCACGGATCGGGAAATTGAATGCTGACTCGCTGCAAAATACCAGCGGACAAAGTTTCTAAAATTGGCTTCAGGGAACTATTCGCATTGCAAAATAAATAGTGCAAATTTGTCAAGCCTTTTTCATCGCGCCACAGATTCGCCTCATCTACCAGAGGTTCCCGAATTTCTAATCCGAGAAAATTCCAATCTGTTTGGATTTGCGCCATATGCCACAAAAACCTTCCTCTACCGCAGCCGATATCTAGATGCAGCGGTAAATTTAAGTCGGCATAGATTTTAGTCCAATCTGGGGGACTTGCGGATGCTTGATATCTAATTGATAGGGGATTGACGTGTTCCCGAACTCTAACTCTTGCCAATTTTGCTGTCTCCTGAATGTGATTTTTAATTGCCGATCGAGGCAGATTAACGCGGATTAACGCAGATGAATTTAGAAATAAAAAATCCTAACACTACGATTTTTTATTTCTAAATTATTGTATTATGATTCTGGTTCTATTCCTGCTGCTCTTAATTGCGCGGCTAGTCGATCGGCCCGCTGTTGAACATTTGCTTTTTCCTGCCTTTCTCTTTCTACCATTTCTGCTCCCCACAATAACATCTGTCCGCTTTCATCCCACCACCGCAACCAATATCCGGTTCTTTCGGCTTTTGTTCCTTGCCAAAAACCTAGAAATAACCCAACTCCGGCAATCCAATAATGATTGTTTAGATCGGGTTGCTGTACTTGATACTTTCCTGATGAATCCAACTGGTAGATTTCTAGCAATCCAGTAGCAGGTTCAAAAATTGCATAGATTGGTACTCGCAATACTTGTTCGTAAAAATACCATTTGCCGGGGGGATAAGTTGGTTTGCTAGAGTATTCGTCCCAGGGAGTAGCTGACAAAAACTCCATCACGATCGCCGGAATGTCTCCTTCTAAGTTGGGAGTGTAACTGCGGCGAATTTCTTTACTCTCAAGCGTTTGTACGTTGCGGGCATAAAACCAATCTGGAGCTTTGATAACTAGCTTGCTATCTACTGTCGCACAAATTCCCATGTTGGGGGCAACTAATATTCCTGTTACAATTAGCCCTGGGATTTCTAAGATTTCGCGCAAGGCCGCAGCGAGCAAGGGTTGGTCGATATTTTCCACAGGTTCCTCGTCTAAAATGAAGTCTTCTGGCAATTTTTCCCAGGTAATTTTTAAGTCGGCTGTACTGGCTGTCACGGTATTTTACCTCTTACTGAGACTGCTGGAGTGCGGTTTGCAATACTTGCTGGTGAAAGAGCGATCGCCCTACAATAAATTTTATCCTTTCTGGCGATAGTGCGTCGCCGTTGGCGTAGTGTTCGATCCAGGTTTTGCTGATTAAATAGGGATCTTCGGGCAATTCTGATAATACATATCCCGGCATTTCTAACTCATCCATCAATTGAGTTACTTTGGGATCGTAGCTGAGGGCAAAACAGCGGCATTCTTCCGATGCTGCCATAATTAAACTGTGGTAGCGCATCCCGATCGCCATTTCGACTCCCCGGAATAGTCCTTTCAATTTTCTCGGATCGTCTAAACTAAGTATCTCACTTCGTTTCGGCAGGGCTTCGTGCAAATGCTTGGCAATTTCTAAGTCGCGAGATGCTTGAAAAGGTAGCAGTAAAATTAAGGTTCTGGTTGCTTTTTGAAAGTCAACTAAAGCTTGAGTTAGAATTGACAATCTGGCGGGAGTTAATGTAGGATGGGAGCGCAAACAAACTGCAACTCTGGGCGCTGGTAAATTCCATAAACCGGAGACGGGGGAATTTTCTAAAGCCCACACGGGATCGGGCGCTAAAGTGAACGGAATTTGCCAATCTGCAAGTAAGGTAGCTGAGCCTTTATCCCGCACGCTGACGGCGGTGCATCCAGCAAAACACCGCTGAGATAATTTGCGGGTAATCTCTCGATTTAAAGGCCCAATTCCCTGGGCCCAAGCAACTGTTTTTAAGCCCATTTGTTGCGCTAGTCCCATCAAACCCCCATAATAGAAAGGGCTGACAATGCTGGTAGCGTCTTGGATCAAACTGCCGCCTCCCCAGATTAGCGCGTCGGAGGTGCGGAGTGCTTCGAGAACTTGAAACGCATTCATACGATCGCGCGCAGCTACCCCGTACCGCTGATTTGTCTCGACAGGATTGCCAGACAGGACGATCGGCGTCACCCCATCTGGTAACATTTGCAGTAGCGATGCCAACAGCGCCTCGTCGCCACCGTTGCCTTTACCGTAATAGCCGCACAAAATTGCTCGCATTTCTACTCTTGGTTTATAATGGGGAATCTAAGTATTACAATATCTAATTGTTGCGGTCGATCCGTAAAATATTTTAACAGTTAACAGTCAACAGTTAACAGTCAGCAGTCAACAGTCAACAGTTAACAGTCAACAGTCAACAGTTAACAGTCAACAGTTAACAGTCAACAGTCAGCAGTCAACAGTTAACAGTTAACAGTTAACAGTCTTAAACAAATAAATACATATTTTATCTTCCCCGTTCTCTGTTATTTTAGAATACAAAAAATGCACGTTTTGTCAATTCCCACCTGGATTATTCACATCTCTAGCGTCGTCGAGTGGATTGCGGCCATCTGGTTAATTTGGACTTACGGCGAAGTCACTCAAAACCGAGCTTGGTGGGCCCTTTCCGCCGGAATGCTGCCCGCCCTAGTCAGCGCCATGTGTGCTTGCACTTGGCACTATTTTGACAACTCCCCAGCCCTAGAATGGATCGTTACCCTGCAAGCGGCGATGACTCTCATCGGCAATTTTACTCTGTGGGCGGCGGCTTGGTGGATTTGGCGATCGGCTCAACCAGTAGAGAAAATTCAAGATTAAAAGAGGTGTCAAGTCAATGAAAAATAGCACTTTTTGGGCAACATTTACAACAATTTCCCTCGTATTAGCAGGCGGATTATTGCAGGAGAGCAAAGCCAGCAATAATTTCCAGGAAGTCGCCCAACAGCCTAACTGTAAAAGTCCTCAAACCACGCTAGACATGAATATGTGTTCTAGTCAAGAGTTCAAAGCAGCAGACACCAAGCTCAATCAATTATATCAGCAACTTCGGGCTAAACTCAACAGCAAACAGCAGCAAAGATTGACGGTTGCACAGCGTAGTTGGCTCAAGTTTCGCGATGAAACTTGCAGCTATGAAGCCGGACACTTTGAAGGCGGTACTTTGGCGGCTCCTGTATACATTTCTTGCAGAGCAAAAGTTACACAGCAGCGCGTTAAAGATTTAGAAGATTATTTGAAACAAGCAAATTTGTAAGCAAATCTACAGAATTAGCTATTAAATTACCGACTTCTTCTGTGAGATGTTGCACCTGTGGTAAAAATCGGTTTTTTGACATAAAATATAGCATTCAAACCTATATATTTCGTTCAAAAAACCAGTTTTTGTACGTTGCCGATGCTGTAAAATAAAAAATCAATTTATCTTTCTCAACGGCAATAGTGTACAATCGAAAGTCTAAAAACTAAAAGCTAAAATCTCAAATCGCCATGTCCTTCGTTGGTTTGCACATTCACAGCGATTACAGCCTCCTAGATGGCGCTTCTCAGCTACAGCAGCTCGCCGAACGGGCGGTGGAATTAGGGATGCCCGCGATCGCCCTTACGGACCACGGAGTGATGTACGGCGCGATCGAACTCATCAAAGTTTGCCGAAATAAAAACATCAAGCCCATAATTGGCAACGAAATGTACGTCGTCAACGGCGACATCGAAGTCAAAGTTAGAGGTAGAAGAAAATACCATCAAGTTGTCTTAGCCAAAAATACCCAAGGCTATAAAAACCTCGTCAAACTCACCACAATTTCTCACTTACAGGGAATGCCAGAACGAGGTATTTTTGCCCGCCCCTGCATCAACAAAGACCTGCTCAAACAATACTCCGAAGGTTTAATTGTCACCAGTGCTTGTTTGGGTGGCGAAGTTCCCCAAATGATTCTCCAAAACAAGCTAGATACAGCGCGCGAAGTTGCCAAATGGTATAAAGAAGTATTTGGGGATGACTACTATATAGAAATTCAAGACCACGGTTCCCAAGAAGACCGGATGGTAAATGTGGAAATCGTCAAAATTGCCCGCGAATTCAATATAAAAATAATCGCCACTAACGATTCTCACTATATTTCTTGTAACGACGTAGAAGCCCACGATGCTTTGCTGTGCATCAACACCAACAAACTGATTGAAGAAGACAAGCGGATGCGCTACAGCGGTACAGAATATCTTAAGTCCGCTGACGAGATGGCGCAACTGTTTCGAGACCATTTGGACGACGAAACCATCAAAGAGGCGATCGAAACTACCCTAGAAGTAGCAAACAAAGTATCAAGATACGAGCTAACAGGAGAAGCTCGGATTCCCACAATTCCAATTCCCCCAGAACATACCGCCGATACCTATGTAGAAGAAATATCTTGGCTAGGACTATTAGAACGCCTCAAAAGCCGCACCAAAAACGAAATCCCCCCAGTCTACAAACAAAGACTAGAATATGAGCTAAAAATGATTCAGCAGATGGGTTTCTCTGAATATTTTTTAGTAGTTTGGGACTACATGAAATATGCTAGAGATAACAATATTCCCGTCGGGCCAGGACGTGGTTCTGCGGCAGGTTCTTTAGTTGCTTACGTCCTCAACATTACCAACATAGACCCCGTACACCACGGATTGCTGTTCGAGAGATTTCTCAATCCCGAACGTAAATCTATGCCAGATATCGATAGCGATTTTTGCATAGAAAGACGCGACGATATGATTAAATATGTTACGGAAAAATATGGCACAGACCGCGTAGCACAAATTATTACTTTCAACAGAATGACATCAAAAGCTGTCTTGAAAGATGTTGCTAGAGTGCTAGGAATTCCCTACAAAAAAGCCGACGAAATGGCAAAAATGATTCCCGTGTCGCGGGGGAAACCGGAAAAACTCAAAGTGATGATTTCCGAGGGAACACCGGCACAGGATTTTAAAGACAACTACGAAAATACAATTTGCATAAATGCAGAAACTGGCACCGAAGTTCCAGTGCGTCAGTGGATTGACATGGCAATTCGCATTGAAGGAACTAACAAAACCTATGGCGTTCACGCGGCCGGTGTGGTCATTTCTTCCCAACCCCTTGATGAAATTGTACCATTGCAAAAAAATGACAATGGTGCTGTGATTACCCAATATTTCATGGAAGACTTGGAATTTTTGGGGTTGCTGAAGATGGATTTTCTGGGACTTAAAAATTTAACAACTCTCCAAAAAACAGTCGAGTATGTTAAGCAAACGCAAGATATAATTATCGATGCCGAAGCCTTACCTTCTGATATTGAACGCAGAGCTCAAGAGACATTTACTAGGAACAACAAGTTACCAGGTGATGTAGCAAAAACTTATCAACTCTTAGAAAAAGGAGATTTGGAAGGTATTTTTCAGCTAGAATCTTCTGGGATGCTGGATGTAGTAAAAAAAATTAAACCTTCCTGTCTGGATGATATTTCTTCTATTCTGGCGCTTTATCGTCCCGGCCCGCTGGATGCTGGTTTGATTCCACAATTTATCGATCGCAAACACGGTAGAGAGGTGGTTAAATATGACCATCCGTTGTTAGAACCAATTTTAAAAGAAACCTATGGAACGCTTTGTTTCCAAGAGCAAATTATGCGGATGGCTCAAGATTTGGCGGGCTATTCTTTAGGTCAAGCTGACTTGCTGCGCCGCGCAATGGGCAAGAAGAAGGCTGATGAAATGCAGAAGCAAAAGGAAACATTTATTGATGGGGCAACTAAGAATGGTGTCACTCAAAGAGTTGCCGAAGAGTTGTTCGGACAAATGCTACAATTCGCAGAATATTGCTTTAATAAATCCCATTCAATGGCCTATGCCTATATCACTTACCAAACTGCTTATTTAAAGGCAAATTTTCCTGTAGAATACATGGCTGCACTGCTGACTGCTAATAGCGGCGATCAGGAGAAGGTACAGAGATATATTGCTAATTGTCTCAAGCTGAAGATTGACGTTGAGCCACCTGATATTAATAGCTCTGAACTTATTTTTACGCCGCTTCCTATAGAGATGACAAAGGCCGAAAGACATAAAATTTTGTTTGGAATTTCGGCGGTTAAAAATGTGGGTGAGGGGGCTATTGAAAATATTTTGGAGGCGCGCCAAGAAGGGGGTAAGTTTAAGTCGCTGCCGGATTTGTGCGATCGCGTAAATCTACATTCTGTCAACCGCCGCGCCCTAGAAGCCTTAATTCAGTGTGGTGCTTTTGACAAAATCGATCCCAACCGCCAGCAATTGGTAAACGACCTCGAAGGGGTGATGAAATGGGCTCAAGACCGCAAGAAAGACCGGGAAAGTGGTCAAGGTAATCTGTTTGACTTGTTAGGTGGGAATAGCTTTGGGAACTCGGCGAATAAATTTGAGTCTGCACCAAAATCAAAGACTGTCAAAGATTTTGATACACAGGAAAAATTGCGTTTAGAAAAAGAATTGCTGGGTTTTTATGTATCAGAACATCCCCTCAAGTTTCTGCTTGAATCTAATCAAGATCCAGATGTTGTGACTCTGGCAGAGTTGGCGGAGAAAAAAGGGAAAGTTTCGGTTATTGTAACGATCAACGCTATCAAACTTGTAGTGACAAAAAAGGGCGATGCGATGGCAATTTTGCAATTAGAAGATTTGACTAATCAAATCAAAGCTGTTGTATTTCCCAAGGCTTACGAACAAGTGAAACCTTACATTGTAGATAATGCGATTTTGCTAATTGGTGGAAAAATAGAGAAAGATGGCGAAGAAATTCAGATAATTGTAGACACTGCAAAGCCTGTAGAAAATTCACAAGTTGCAGAGGAGATCGAGGTAGCCCAACCGGAAATACAAAATTCTTGGGCGAGGGAATCGGAAACACAAAGTTCTTGGGCGGCGCAACCGGAAAGACAAAATTATTTGGCGACGGAACCGGTTAACTTTGCCCGATCGACAAAACCTGTGGAAGTTATAGAAATGGTGATTGTCAAGTTTACACCGCAGCAAGTACAAGATGCAGAAAAACTCAATTATCTCAAAGCTCTTTTGGAAGAACTTTCCGATCGCCGAGAGGATGCTAGGGCTTCTGTGGGCGGAATTGTTGTGGGTAAATATTGCTGTCAGCCGCTTCGGATTAACCCTAAGTTATGGGTACAAGATGGCGGTGGTGCTGTTAGCCGCCTCAAGTCTGCGGGATTTGATGCTTGGGTTTTTCCTCTCGACAATCGCGGGGATGCTGCGGTGTTTCGAGAAGTGCGATCGCAAGTTAACATACATTCTTGGGCCAGTCGTTTACTTGACGCGGATGCCGATCGCATTTCTCAGTATCTCAACTATCTCGCCCAACTAAACAAACGCCCGCCAAACTAACACCTCGTAGCCATCCCCACCGGTGACTAAAGTTTGACCGTCAGGACTAAAAGCCACCGGATTACACCCAACCAGACTGCACAAACATACCCCTGTTTGCAAGTTCCACAGTTTAACCGTACCATCTCGGCCGCCGCTAGCCACAATAGAGCGATCGGGACTAATCGCCACCGAAATAATTGCGTCAGAATGCCCGTTCAAAGTATTAATTAATTCCCCTGTATCGACATTCCACAATTTTAGCGTAGCGTCCGCACTACCGCTGACAATCGTCTTGCCATCTTGACTAAAGGCGATCGCATAAACCCAATCCGAATGACCCACAAAAGTCCGTACACTCTCCGCAATACCTACACGCCAAATCTTAATAGTTTTGTCCGCACTACCGCTCGCCAGAATCATACTTTGAGGGCGGAAACTCACAGATAAAACCTTGTCAGAATGTCCCGAAAGTTTTTGCACCAAGGCTCCGTTGTGCTGGTTCCACAGTTTAATACTCTTGTCGCCGCTAGCACTCGCAATTGCGCCTCCATCACAGCTAAAAGCCACCGAATACACCGAGCCGTACCGGTGACTGTAGGGCGAACCGTAATCGCTGTAAAACTCGCGAATCATCGCCTTTTTATCCAGCTTCCACTCAATAACTTTTCTGTCAAAACTGCCACTAACCAGCATTCTTCCGTCCGGGCTGATAGCCACAGCATCAACCGTTGCAGAATGGCCGAAAAAAGTATGAATTAATTCACCTGTGTGCAGGTTCCACAGCTTAATTGTTTTATCGTCGCTGGCGCTAGCAATAATATTGCCTTGAGGATTAATTACAACAGCATTAACCGAGCCTGAATGACCGCGAAGAATGCAGGCGCAGCGCCAGTTACGAGACAATAATTTCTGGTTGCTAGGGGAAGCAGTTGCAACGTGAATCTTGTGGATCGGCGCGACAGAGACAGCGGTCGATCTATTTTGCTGCAAGTTAGTTACTGCCGAATTGATAGCTATTTTGGGTCGATAATTATAAGCGATTTGAGAGCGGGGATATTGCCCAAAATGTACTAGGTCTTGCAGCACTTCAGCAGCGGATTGATATCGCTCTCTTACTGAATCTTTGAGCAATTTGTTTAAAATACTTGTTAATTTTTTGCTGACTTTGATGCCTTTTTGCGCTAAGTGCGATCGCCAAATCCATTTGCATTCCAAAGCATCAAACAAATCATTCAGCACCGCCCCAGTCAGCAGATGAATGCACGTAACGCCCAAACTGTAAAGGTCGCTCGCCGGATAAGCCTTGCCGCTGCGAATTTGTTCGATCGGCGCATAGCCAGCAGTTCCAGTTATCGTACCAGTTTTCGCCTCAGAAATGACGCTAATCTGCTTAGCCACCCCAAAATCTACCAGCACAAACTGACCACCCCTCGCCGCACCCTGTACAGCAGCAGATTCAGGCATAATTATCCCTTTTTTTCCTTTCGCTGCAGTCGAGTTGCAATATCGGGCAGCCCTGAGATTTTGGGGATTTCTCCGCAGAATATTTTCCGGCTTAATATCCCGATGAATCACCTGCTGCTCGTGAACAAACTGCAAAACAGGCAACAAATTAATCAACAATTCCCAAATCTGTTCCTCACTAAAAGCTCCCCGCTGCTGCAACTCCTGAAATAAATTATTTCCCTCAATTAACTCTTCCACAAGATACAGATGTGTTCCTTGTTCAAGAGAAGCCAACAAACTTGGAATTTGTGGGTGTTCTCCGAGTTCGTACAGCCGCTGAGCTTCTTGTTTAAACAGTGCAGTTGCCTTTTCTAACTCTGCCTTTTCTTGAACCTGCGGAAAAAATTGTTTGATGGCGCAGCGAGTTTTTAACCTATCTTCATCGACAGCTAAAAAAGTTCTGCCAAATGTTCCTTCACCGATAGGTTGAAGGGCGCGGTAACGCTCTTTCAGCAGCAATTTTGAGCCGCACGCCAGACAAAACTTACTTGAGTCAGGATTTTGCGGCTTCTGGCAATGGGGATTGAGGCAATAGCTCATCTTTTTTCCTGCCTGGAGAGTCCCACCACGGCTAAACTTAGCAAATATGGTAGTCTGTTTCAACTCATGGCGCGAGATTAAAGTCAATCGGACCTGACTAATCGGGTTAATCGACCCAAAATCTAGCTCGCATCTCAGGTTGAGTCAGTGACTAGAAGTGCTTGAGGTGAGTTTTTATATATTCTAATACTTTCCTAAAATTTTGCAGGGCAAACCGATCGCCAACACAAACATCTGTGTTTTGCATTTGAGCGAGCACCTCAATAGCTCGCGTATTGTACAACTCGCTCTGAGAGACAGCACTATATATAGCCTTTTTCACTCTCGATGAGGTACAGGTTCAGATTTTAGATTCTTCGACTTCGCAAGCGAACAAGTTTTAGATTTTAGATTTTAGATTGAGGAATTGAGGAATTGAGAGAGTGATAAGTGCTATAGAAGTTTCCCCAAAGAATGCAGCGGCAGAATAACTTCCTAACCCTTAATTCATCAGCCCTTCGCAATTCTTCAATCTCAAAATTGTACCATCGCGAAGTCGAAGGATCTAAAATGGTATTAACCGCAACTATTTTCTCCCTCTACAATAGACTCTTGCTTTTCGCTCTCATTCTGTGAAGATGCTTTTGCTTTAATCACCGCTTCCCGAAAGCCTAAAACCAGTAAAATATTGGCAAGTGTCAAGAATAATTCCGCAGAACCGTGCAGCCAATCGACATTTGCTAGTGACTCGTTGTAGGCAACTTTTGCATAAATTGCGGCGGGAATAGTCACAGCCACAAAAACCAGAGTCCCGTAAAACCCTATCAAAGCTAAGCGAGGTGTTTTTCCCGAGCGAGTCAAAAACCAGAGAAATCCCAAGTAGGGAAATAGAGACAGTACAAATAAAGTTTCTTTGGAAATCATTAGTAATTGTTCGTTCAGTTGAATATTGATAGTTTATATCATGTACCGTCGCGCAATCAACAAAGTTCGTAATGCGGACACCATGACGCACTACGAACCGTTTTTATTGTGGTAATCGACCGGATACGATCTGACAGATGAGGGCGACTTACCTGGAATGCAGAGAATGGTCGCAATCAATAGTGTTTTTTAAATTTATCCCTAAAAGGGAGAGGCTTTCAATCAATTATTTTTTGTCATGAGCCAGATATTGCGATCGAATTAAAAAATATTCACAATAATTTTTAATTTTTCATCTTTAACTTGACCAGCCCCAAAACCGATACCGTGCTGCATAGGACGGTCGTGAATCTTCCCAAATTTTAGACTCAAGTTCCCGACTGGGTGATTCGCGGCGCTGCAAGTAAATCTCTCATTCTTCAATTCTTTAATCTCAAATATACTGACATATCGACCCGTTGCTCTAGAACTGCTACAGACTCACCCAAGCTCCTAGCTGAAAACCAAAGTTGCAGCAGGTCGTCAGTATTCAAGACCCTTCACCTACGCGAAGACAAAACCCGTAACTCTTCCCCTGACACCGTTTTTAGCATAACACATCTTCAATTGTTCCAATCTTTTAATTGTCCCTCTACCCCACTACCCAGCAATTAAAAGCCGATACATATCCAAACTTTTTGCTCTGCTAGGAATCAAGCAAAGATAGTTCAAAACTTCTAAATCGAAGCTTGGTTTTCTATCTGCTGCAATAATTTCCTTGAGCTTAGCATCAAAATCAAAACTCGGGCCGCAATCCCAAACTTTGAGTTCCAAGTGTCCGTCAAACACGGTAATTTCTAGTTGAACGGGAGTTTCTACTGGCAGATTTTTGTGAGCGTGGCGAACTGCATTAATAAAACCTTCAGCTAAAGCTAACTGAAGCTGGAACCAAACTTCATTGGGTAGCGATAAATCTTTTAATTGCTCAAACCAATCCATAACTATAGTTAAAGCATTGACATCTGTGTTGACTTGCAGGCTCATGTTTTGAACAGAAGTTTCGTAAAGCTCTGCTTCCTGGTCTGTTTCATTCTGCCAATCCCATCTATTTAATAAATTCATTAATCCATCTAAAGCTTTAGAATTTTTTTTATTTGGCTCTTTATTGCGACCTTCTACTTCGTAACTTTTGCTGAGTGACAAACAATTTTGACCGTCGAGAGTCCGGGTGTAGCTTAACTCGTCTGCAATCTGCCACATCAGTTTGATGCCTCTGCCACTTTCGGCCAGTTCGTCTATGTTGTTCAACATTTATTTTCCCTGTGTAAAAGTATTAATTTTTAGCGATTTTCAGACCGGGTGAGCCAAGTTGTTGTATTTTATACTTGCTTGCTCGGTATTATTTCGCGCTCACACCAGAATGCTATCTTTTTTATAGAACGTAAGGCATCAGCAATATGTCTTAAGAGTCTAAGCCAATTGGCTTATTTACCGATCGCCTGTACGGAGAAAATTCGCCCCCCTGAGCAAAATCTTGCTGCCGCGAGTACCAATATTTATGCAATGCCCCCCGCCAGCTATTTGTCCCAGCCGTCGCCAGCTCAAAAATGCAACGCATTCAGCGCCCGCACAGCTACGCTCCTGTGGAAGTTGCAAGGGAGTGTAGCTGTGCGCGAGCTCATCCTAAAAGCCTAGGTAATATCCGCAAGTGCGATCGCGCCGACCAATCTTACACCGTCAGCGCACTAGACTAGGACTGGCACCAACAACCCGGCTTCTGTGAGAAATATTGGGTTTGACAGCGCCGAATCAACCGATAAACCCTATTTTTAGCCCGCGCGTCATTCTAGCAGACGACTCGGCGCGCGATCTCCAAGACTTACCAGACTTGGGCCAAGCCAAAGATAGTCTGTTATGTTCGAGAGAGAAAGAGATGAGCTGTTGTGCATCCCAATTGTGTATGGTGATTGAGGGAGAGAGGGGCTTGCTTCGGCTTGCTTCGGCTCCCTTCGGCTTCGCGAGCGGGTAAAGACGGGGAGAAGGGGATAGGGAGAAAAGATTTTTGATCGATCGTCGAAATATACAATGTTTATTTGCACAACAGCTTAGAAGGTGAAAGACGGAAAAAGAAAAAGGATTTTACAACGTTTGATTGGGAATTGAAATATACAATTTAAATGCGCTACACCTTATGACCAAAATCAAACTGACAATTCTAGCAGCTATATTACTACTTCCATTTTGTGCAGCCGTTCCCTTACAAGCTCAAAATCTGTCTTTAGTCAAGCGGCTGCTAGCAACCAGAGGATGTCCCGGATGCGACTTATTTGGTGCTTCCTTGAGTCGTGCAGATTTGTTCGGCGCTTCCTTGAGCCGTGCCACTCTCAGCAGGGCCGACTTAGTTGATGCCGACTTAACTGCGGCTGATTTAATTGAAGCTAATTTAAACAACGCCAACATGAGAAATGCCTTTTTGGCCTACGCTGACCTCAGCAAAGCCGACATGAGCAGGGCCGACATCAGGGGAGCAAGCTTAGAAAATGCCAACCTTAGCAATAGTTCTATTCAAGAAGCATCCCTGATGATGGCTAACTTAAAATGCAGTAATTTGAGCGCCGCTAAACTAAGTCGAACAGACTTGAGAAATGCTGATTTAAGTGGTGCAAATCTCAGCGGTGCCAACCTCCAAGAAGCCGATTTAAGTGGTGCAAATCTCAGCGGTGCTGACCTCAGAGCCGCCGATTTAACTGATGCGAGATTGAACAAAACTAATCTCACAGATGCCAATCTTTGCGGTGCCAAGATGCCGAATCGAAAAACCTCTCGGAAAGGCTGCGAAATTAATCAACCACAACCGATTATTACAAATAATTACTGTAATTACTGCTATCCTATCAAGGATTGGTGGCTGAATGTTTTAAGGTTGAATTAAGCGGTAGAATCTCTAGATATTCCTTTTTCCTGATTGGCGATCGCGCTTGAAAACCTAACAACCTGGTTTCTTGCTATATTTCTCGTTACCAAACCTAAAATTATAAGACACCCGGTTTCTCACCCCCCATGCGTCGCTAACTATTACCAACTCAACTGGTGCGCCGCGCATACCCTACAATAACTAGAATCACTGTTAGCGCCAACAACTTTTATCTATTTTGGAATATCCCAAAATTGGCTTAATCTTTGCAGATATTCTGCGCCGCCGATTTCTGCAACATTATTGTGACCTCCACCAGGAACCATGTAAAGCTGTTTGGGCTCTGGTGCTGCATCAAACAGTTTTTTGCTCATTGGGGATGGAACTACAGTATCGGCAGTCCCGTGAATAAATAGCACCGGCATTTGCAGGCGATCGACTTTTGATAGAGAATCAAACCGCTGAGTCAGCAAAAAATCGATCGGAAACATCCAAAACAGCCCTTGTCGGAAATCCACCATTTCCCGCACCGAAGTAAAAGAGCTCTCCACAATTAACCCCGCCGCCTCCGGGTGGCGCACTGCCAGATCGATCGCAATTGCCCCTCCCAAAGAATGCCCGTAGATATAAATTTGATTCGGGTGAATCCCGCGCTGTTTCACCAAATAATCCCAAGCAAATTCAGTATCCTCATACACCCCAGATTCGCTCGGAAAATCGCCCTGGCTTTTTCCGTAACCGCGATAATCTATCAAAAATACCGAAAAACCTAAGCGATGAAATCGATTAGCGTGTTCGACATTTGCTCCCACATTTGAACCGTTACCGTGCAGGTACAAAACTACCGATGGGTTAACCCGAGCGGCTTCTCTTACTTCCCCCCGAACCTTGCGGGGGTTTTTCGAGGCAGGAATCCACCACCCGTGCACGGTTTCCACCGCACCTGTTTTAGTAGGAATTGGCAGCAAAACATCTTGATATTTCAACTGCCAATCATCTGGCGTAGTTTCGATCGCCCGCGCTGGAACAAAGATAAACTTACCTTGCGCGGCCCATAGAAACAGACAAACAGCAGAATAAGCGATCGCCAAAACTGTCCCAAAAGTTATTAGCGATTTAGACAATAGCAATACCAGAAAATTGTTCATAGAAAATAGGGCACGCTGGAAATTAGAGATCGGTCAACAGCTAAGGGCGAATGATTAATTCAAACAATTAGCCAAGATCGATTACTAACTTCCACCGTCCAGTTCCGCCAAGTTTGAAAAATTAATCCAAATCAGGGCGGTGCAAGTGCCAATTCGTAGACTGTTCGTAAGCATGAGCTACTTGAAACAACCGAGATTCTTGCAAAACATTACCAATCAGTTGTATGCCCACCGGCAGTCCTTTATCATCAAATCCGCAGGGCAAACTCAAAGCTGGCAAACCAGCCAGATTCACCGGAATAGTCATCAAATCTGACAAATACATACTCAGGGGATCGTTGAATTTTTCCCCGGCCTTAAAGGCCGTAGTCGGAGCAGTGGGACAGACCAAAACATCAACTTGAGAAAAAGCTTTTTCAAAGTCTTCTTTAATCAAAGTCCGAACTTTTTGAGCTTTGAGATAATAGGCGTCGTAATATCCAGCCGACAGCACGTAAGTGCCGATCGCAATCCGGCGTTTAACTTCCGCACCGAACCCTTGAGAGCGAGTTTTGGCATACATATCCAAAAGATTGTCGGCATCGGGCGATCGGAAACCGTATTTTACTCCATCATACCGCGCCAAATTTGCCGAAGCTTCCGAGGGAGCAATAATGTAGTAAGTGGGTAAACCGTAGCGGAAGCGGGGACAAGAAACGACTTGAATTTCTGCGCCCAATTGTTGAAATTGCTCGATCGCCTTAGTAACAGCGTCTTTAACCCCAGAGTCCAGCCCTACACCAAAAGTTTCTTTAATTACACCAATTCTAATCTGACCCTTCGGTCGCAAACTGGGTCTTAAAGCTTGAGCGTAGTCAGGAATTGGGACATTAAGACTCGTGGAATCTCTCGGATCGTAACCAGCGACGGCCCCCAACAAAATCGCCGCATCCTCAACAGTCCGACCAAAGGGCCCGATTTGATCCAGAGAAGAAGCATAGGCCACCAAACCGTAACGAGAAACCAACCCATAGGTCGGTTTCAGCCCCACCAAGCCACAAAAAGCAGCAGGTTGGCGGATCGAACCCCCAGTATCCGAACCCAAGCTCGCGACGCATTCTCCGGCGGCTACCGCTGCGGCAGAACCGCCAGAAGACCCTCCGGGTACGCGCTCCAAGTCCCAAGGATTCGCGGTAACTTGATAGGCAGAAGTTTCCGTCGAGCTCCCCATTGCAAACTCGTCCATATTCGCCTTACCCACAATCACCGCACCGGCGGCTTTGAGTTTGGAGACGACGGTTGCATCGTAGGGAGGCACAAAATTCTCCAAAATCCGAGAGGCGCAGGTTGTGGGAACGCCATCGGTACACATATTGTCTTTAACGGCGATCGGGATGCCGGCCAAGGGCCCAATTTCCTCACCGGCGGCGATTTGGGCATCCACTTTGTGGGCCTGGGCCATTGCGCTGTCTGCCGTCACGCACAGAAAGCTTTTCAACTTCGGCTCTAGCTGGGTAATTCGGTCTAATGTTTCTTGAGTAATTTCCACAGCAGAGCGTTCTTTATTGACCAGTTGTCGGTGCAACTCGCGGATGGATGCCATGCTCGTACCTTTATCATTTCTACTTTCGGCCACTTAGTCAATATAGCTGGCAATTGCACCTGGTTACAGCCCTTCCTCAACAGCGTCTATCTGCGCGCATCTACAGTCAAAAACAGCCACCTATTTGCCACCACGATCCCCAGGAAAAAAATTTCATCCGGAATTGTCCCCAAAACTAGAGATATATGCTAAGAAGTTCCCGATGCCCCGTTGGAGGAATGCCACCTAAAGCTCACCTAGAATCTCACCTGACGGCAGAGGAACTCAAACTTCGCTACCGGCAGGCACAAAACACCACAGAGTCCCGCCGCTGGCACTTGCTGCTGCTAGTTTCCCGAAATTGGACTATCAAAGAAGCAGCCCAAGTCGTAGGTCTCAACTACGACTACGCCAAAGAAATTGTCCAGCGCTACAACCGAGAAGGGCCTACCTCTGTGAGAAACCGCAGCGGAGACCGCAAGCCCCCTCCTGCAAAATCCTTGCTGAGTCCAGAACAGCAAGAAGAACTGCGACAAGCGCTGCAAGGCCCTGCCCCCGATGGCGGAGACTGGACAGGGCCTAAAGTAGCTCTCTGGATTGCCGAAAAGATCGGTATCGATCGTGTCTGGCCCCAACGCGGCTGGGATTACCTCAAGCGGTTGGGTGTTGACTGGCGGCGGCGCAAAAAGTAGATTGTTCGCAATATTTTAGAGGGAGTCGATCGCCATTGAGTGCGATCGATTCCCTTTATTTTGGCAGAAGTCATTAGTCAGCAGTCATTAGTCATTAGTCATTAGTCATTAGTCATTAGGCATTGGGCATCGGGCATTGGTCAAAAGAACAGGTGCGCCGCTCGATCGATTGTTGCTCTTTGTTGAGGATTGTCGATGTATCCGCACCCTACGGCTAAAATCCCAAATCCCAAATCTAAAATCTAAAATCGTTTGACTCTTGTAACAATAGCTGCTTAGATTGAATTTGGTTGTGTTGAGGATGTCGAATATATGCGAGGAATCGGGCGTTTTTTGTCGATCGCAAACAAGATGGCGGCAGTAGTCGCTGGCATCGGACTGGTTCAGGTGTTAACCATCGCCAGTTCATTCTCTCAATCATCTAACCCGCGTTCCCTAGACGAACTCTACAAAATTCGCGATCGGCTCGTCACCGAATTAGAACAACCAGCCTCTCCCTCCCCAGAACCAACCCTGCTTTCCGGCTTAATTCCCCTCGGCGGCAATCCCCAAGAAAAACTGATACAACAGTTGCAAGCGGTAGATGTTCAAATATTAGTAGAACAGAGAGCTAACGACAATTTGCAGCAAGCAGTCCGCTTAGCCAACCGAGCCGTAGAAACTGGAAAACAGCAAAATCAGTCGATCGAATCTTCGCAACAAACTCAATTTTTGTGGCACCAGGCCCTCAACAACTTGCAGGAAGTTCCCCAAAATTCCTTTTTAGCTCCTTTCAAAGCATCAAAAGCTCAAGAATACCGGGAAAACTTCACAGCAGCCACCTCTCAAGTGCGGCAAGCAAAATCAGATTTTTTGGCTGAGGTGGCTCGCGAAAGCGGTTTGTCCGATCGAGCTTCGATCGGCATTTGCCACCTGTCGAGAGAGTGCGTCAACCTGCGGGGCGATGTGCCTCCTGCCAGCCCGGCCAGCTTAATTAAACTGCCGATTGCTGTCGCCTTGATGCAAAAAGTCGAACAAGAAAAAATTAGTCTAAACCAGGAAGTATTCGTCAATCGGGGCAACTTCACCGAAGACTCATCGACGAAGATTGTGTCCGCTAAAAATTACCCGTTGAAGACACTGTTAGAAGAAATGATCGATCGCAGCAGCAATACTGCTACCAATCAACTAATCGATTATGTCGGTTCCGATTACATCAATCAATTCTTGGAAAATCGCGGCTACCAAGTCACCCGCGTCAACTTCAAATTAATGGGGGAAAAAATTATGCCAGCCAACCCCGGTTCCGGCCCAAACCGCTTGACGGCTAACGAACTCACCGAAATGATGGTGCAAATTTACAACGGCGAAACACCCGGTGCTAAACTATTAGTAGAAACTCTCAACGGCCAGTACGATCGCGCTTTGGGATTTGCCGCCTTGGAAGGAACTAAAGTTCAGTGGTTGGGCGAAAAAACTGGCGAAAATTCCCTGGTGCTAGGCACAACTTTAGCGATGAATATTGACGGCGAAGCCTACGTGATGACTGTGATAGACAGTCGCAGCAGCGGCGATTTACAAATCCGCAACTCTATTTCTAAAATTGCCGATTATATTAGCAAAAATCCCAGTTTTTAACCACTCTGGAGCTAGGTTCACAATACGAATTTGGTTCAAGCATCAATCCTGGACGCTGCTAAAAGCTCATCCCACAAATCCTGCTTTTGATTGCTATAGCAACCGCCAACACGATCGAGAAGTTCCTTCTTCCCTCTTCTCTCTTCCTGATGACGTTGTACGGAAAGCTCGGAGGCGACAGCAAAACATGACTGATGACTGATGACTAATGACGTTGTAGGGAAAGCAGTTGTCAGTTGTCAGTTGTTACCAACAACAAAAAACAAAAAATAAAAAACAAATAACAAAAAATAAAAAACAAATAACTAATAACTAATAACTAATGACTAATGACTAATGACTAATGACTAATAACTAATGACTAATGACTAATGACTAATGACTAATGACTAATGACTAATGACTAATGACTAATGACTTCTTCCTTCTCTTAAAAATGCCGCATCAAAAACTCAGTGTTTCTGTCAAAGGCGAAGGATTTCCTATTCTTTGCTTGCACGGACATCCCGGTTCCGGCGATTGTATGTCAGTGTTTACAGAACACCTCTCAAAGCGCTTTCGGACGATCGCCCCAGACTTGCGCGGCTACGGCAACAGCCGCACCTCCAATCCCTTTGAAATGACCGACCACCTCCTCGATTTAGAAGCACTTTTAGACCGATTGGGAGTCGATCGGTGTTTGGTTGTCGGATGGTCTTTGGGAGGGATTTTAGCCCTGGAATTAGCGATGAAATATCCCCAGCGAGTCACGGGTTTGATTGTGCTGGCATCCGCTGCCAAACCGCGAGGTAGTCACCCTCCGATCTCTTGGCAAGATAACCTTTACACCGGTTTAGCCGGAATCATCAATTGGGTGATTCCCGGTTGGCAGTGGAATATTGATACTTTTGGCAGGCGATCGCTCTTTCGCTACTTGATCCAGCAGCATACAGCCACGCCTTACCGCTACTTGGCACGGGCAGGTACTCCCGCCTATCTCCAGACTTCCGGCGCGGCTACAAAGGCTTTAAATACCGCTCTCAGAGCCGGATACGATCGACTGCAGCATCTCGGCGACATTCAATGTCCCTGCTTGGTGCTGGCTGCTGAGGGCGATCGGCACATTACCTCCGCATCCAGTTTAGAAACAGCCCGCCACCTCCGCGATTGTCAGTGGAAGTGTTATCGGGATACAGCCCATTTGTTTCCTTGGGAAATTCCCGATCGGGTAATCGCAGACATCGATCGCTGGATTGAGAGTAACCCCCAAGCACTTAGCTAAAGTTCTGAACTTATATCATGTCCAGTCGATCGCCATCACAAAAACACCGCGAACCAATTTTATCGCTGTCAATCGACATGATATCAATTCCGGTTGCACTCTTTATGATGTTAACTGTTAACAGTCAACAGTCAACAGTCAACAGTCAACGCCTGAATTTACTATTCCGATGAAGAGAGGATTTGATATGACACGATATTATCTCTATCGTTTGCGTTTGTATCTGAATTAAAAAGTGCGATCGCCGAATCGCACTGTGGTATAATTCCGATGTTACCGGAACTTAATTTACAACTCACGCACTCAAAATTTCCCTGCCGCTACTGACCGCTCAAAACAGGCCACAGCCCTCCATCACCAAACTTTCCCAAATCATCTGCCACCGTCAAAGTAACAGGTTTGCAGCGTTGAATCGAAACACTAACACCTTCTGCACCTTCATTTTCTATGTCTTCTACATATCCTGCTTTTGCAGATTCCGCCTCTTGAGTGCTCAAGAAGGGGCCAAAATAGTAAATGCACCGCGGCGTTGAAGTTTTAACTTCAACCCACCAAGCCAATCCGAAAACATTGAGCAAGCTAATCAAGAATTCTTTCATCTGCTTTTTTAATTTATTTAACGGTGTTTTCAGGGTGCAGCAGGCAACGCCCGCGCTTTTGTTATTTACAAGGGGAAGTGACACTGCTACCAAGAATTTATCCAAACCTATTTGGAGCTGATATCTAAATAGATTGGTGTCGAATTCCTGTTTAAACCAAGGGAGAAAGTTCCTTTTACTTTCGCCTTCAACCTGTCCCTAACTCAGGCAGCTCTATTATTACTTGTTCAAAGTGTGATACCGCTCAATTTTTGGCGGTATTCACACATTATGGCATCGCCCTAGCTGCTGACAAACCGGGAATCACCAAAGTGCGTTCTCATCCATCAGAGTTATCTGTTGTTTATTCAGCTTTAATTCTAATTGAATTCCAGACATGGTGTTTTCCCAGATGACATTCTACGGGCATTGTGCTAGTAAGGTGTAAGTAGCTGCTGAGACCGATCGCCCCGATTGAGCTACTTACATCAATTACTCTGTTGTACACTTTTTTTCAACGACCTTCAAGATCCGTGTACGTGAAACTTTTTGGGCCCCCGCTGGCGGTAAATTTCGTATAAAGCCATCCCCGTTGCTACCGACACATTCAGGCTAGGAGTCTTTCCCCTTAAAGGAATTGAAACTAATCCGTCGCAGCCGCGCTGTATCAAAAGGCTCAAACCGTCAGCTTCACCGCCCACAACTAAAACAGTAGGCCCGGAGAACTTGATTGTCTCTACCGAGTCACCTACCCCTGCTGCAGTGCCGTAAATCCAGAATCCAGCCTCTTTCAATTCTTCCAGCGCCCGGTTAAGATTGACAACCCTTGCCACTGGCAGGTTTTCCAATGCCCCTGCTGCGACTTTTCTCACTGCCGAGGTAATCCCGACGGCCCGCCGCTGTGGAATCACAATGCCCTGAGTTCCTAACGCTTCTGCGGTGCGAACGATCGCCCCTAAATTGTGGGGGTCGTTAAGTCCTTCTGCTACCACAATCACTGGATCTTGGCAAGCGGCCTTAGCATTGGCGATCAGTTCGCTCAAATCGAGGTATTCGTAAGCTGATACTTGGGCGGCTACACCTTGATGGTTTGCCTTCCGCGTGATGTAGTCGAGGCGCAAATCGTCAACTTCATCAATGATGCTGCCGTTGGCCTTGGCTTCGGTTAGCAAGCTGTGAAAGCGCGGATCGTAGCGCAGGTGCGGGACAACCCAGATCCGGTTGAGCACTTGGTTGCTTTCTAAAGCCGCTTGCACCGCATGGCGGCCGTAAATCATGTCGTCTGTGTTTGCGTCTGGTTGCACGACAGTATTTGAGGCAGTGTCCACAGGGCGAGTGTCTGTCTCTTTGTCTCTGTCTCTGAAATGATAGCCTCGGAATTCCCGCGGGCTGCTATCTCCGTCTCTGTTTTTGTCTTTGTCTCTGTCTTTGTAAAAATTGCCCCGGGAGTCCTGCGGGCTGCTGTCTCTGTTTTTGTCTCTGTCTCTGTCTCGGAAATTGTTGCGGGCTGGCTGCGGGCTGCTGTATCCGTCTCTGTCTCTGTCTCGGAAATTGTTGCGGGCTGGCTGCGGGCTGCTGTATCCGTCTCTGTCTCTGTCTCGGAAATTGTTGCGGGCTGGCTGCGGGCTACTGTATCCGTCTCTGTCTCTGTCTCGGAAATTGTTGCGGGCTGGCTGCGGGCTGCTGTCTCTGTCTCGGAAATTATTGCGGGCTGGCTGCGGGCTGCTGTATCCGTCTCTCTCTCCGTCTCTGTCTCTGTCCCTGTCTCTGTAAAAATTGCCGCGGGATTCCTGCGGGCTGCTGTCTCCGTCTCTGTCTTTGAACTGTCGGCGCGCGGAGGGTTGGCCGTCGCCATCGACATTCCGTTTGAAAATTGCTCGCACGGGCATTTCTCGGGATTGGGGAGAGAAAGTCGATCGCTTTTGAGGCGCTTCTACTCCGCGAGTGTCGGGAGAGGGCTTGCGTTCAAAGCGGGGAGAGGAGGATTGCGAGTCTTGACGGCGGCCTTCGCTTCTGAATGGCTTGCTGTCGGAATTCGATCGCGAGGAGTTTGGTTTTGTAAATTTTCTCATGGGTTTATGATTGCAGTTAGAGCGATTTGAGATTTGAGATTTTGGCTTGAGAAACCAATCTTAGGAATTTGGGATTTGAGATTGGCGGGTTTGGGATCAAAGATTTTTCTCTTGTTAAAGTTGCTCGTTGATAGACTCGATCTGCATACATATTCGATCGATCTGTTAACCGCAGATTGCCAGCGGATACACACAGAGGGACGCAGATAATTCATTGGAGTCTGCGATGCACAGTGCAACTTAAGTCTAATCACTCCATCGGTAGCGACAGTTTTTAGGTGGTAGTCACAAAAGGCCAGTCCTAAGCCGATTCGTGACCTCAGACACCCGGTTTCTTCCGATATTTATTGTCAAGCGCCACTAAATTTTCTCGACAACCGGGTTTCTAGCCCCCGCTCGATCGTAATCCCTGAAACTGTCGCTACGTATCGATCGCCGGTCGATCCTGTTTGCGCCATCGATTTTTGGGCTTTTTTAGGTAGGTTTGCGGTGGAATTAATTATTGATTAATCCGCTGTCCTTCGCAACTATTAACTGCTAGATACTTTCAGTTTCTAGCTCTAAAAGTCCCAAAATTTCCGTCAATCTTTCGGAATCGGTGAGGTACAAATATCCGACCAAAGTTTCTAAGCTGCTGGCTTGTTGGTAAATCTCTGGATCGGCTCGCTTGGAACGGCCGGATACGGCATTGCGCCCGCGCTTGACAATTGCTAATTCTGTACTGTTCAAATAAGGAGAGATCGATCGCAAGTGACGCGCTTGAGTTTCGGCTCGTACTTGTCCCACCACCAATTCGTGATAAGCTTGCAATCTTTTCGGCGGTACTAAGTACGAGCTCCTAATGTAGAGTTCGTATACTGCATCTCCCAAATATGCCCAGGCGGAGGGCGATATCCTTTCTATTTCTGCTGGTGTCGCCCTCTCCGCATACTGTCGATTTAAACTGATATCAGTCAGGCTCAATTTGAGTCCATCATCTGCCGTAGGCGACATACTTTTTTAAATAAAACTTCCGCACAGATTGGTTGTTCTAGTCCTTTGACATTTTTGTCTTCGATCGCACCGACTCAAAAACACTTTTTACACTTATCGCAACGCTCCCCTTCTTATACCATTTTTCTGTCTGTTTGCCACACATATTTTGCTGTTCCTCCACCGGATTTCAAAGTATCTGGGGACTTTGCAGCTTGCGCGTGTCGCAGCTTCTCGAAAAATTCGTATTTTTGTACCCGCAAAACTATAAAAATTTGCTATCCAGCGTTGAGAACCGGATAGCTAATTAAATCCACCTTTGCATCAAGTATCCTTGACGTTTTTTACCGCATCATCAACCGTTGGCTGCAAAGACAAAAATTTCTCTAAGCGAACCAGTTTAACAGTCTGAGTTACACGGGGATTTGAGACAATTTGCAATGTTCCTTCCAAGGTTTGGGCTTTCTTGACAAGTTGTACAAGTGCGCCCAAGCCGGAACTGTCCACAAAGTCTATTTTAGACAAGTCCAAAATTACGTGTTTTGGGCCATCGTCTATACATTTGCTTATTACCTTCCGAAAAGTGGCCTCAGAAAAAGCGTCGAGCAGGCCAGTCAGGCGAAATAACTGATAGTTATTCTTGACTTCGCGAGTGCCTCTGAGGCTAACGGTCAGGGTCAATGGCTCAGAAATGACACCCTCCTAGCTAAATATGACTAAAAGTCGAGGCTTCATTATAGGAGTTTTTTGGTTTTTTGTCTACAGTTTTTTGGTCATCAGCGATCGGTCAGGAGTCGTTAGTCATTAGTCAGAGGCTCTCTACACCAAGAGCCTCTGAGAGACGAGCAATTGCAAAAATAGCTGTGACGGGCGAGGAGGATCGTCCCACAAAAATGATTTTTTCTTGTGGGGAGTAGGGTTCGCCGTCCCGCCTGCTGGAAAATTCGCTCAAAACAACTGAGGCAATTCCAGCCCGATGACTGGGGACTGATGACCAATAACCGAAAGCCAGGGGGGACAGCACTAATGACCAATGACCAATGACTAATGACCAATGACTAATGACCAATGACTAATGACCAATGACCAATGACTAATGACCAATGACCAATGACCAATGACCAATGACCAATGACTAATGACTAATGACCAATGACTAATGACTAATGACTAATGACCAATGACTAATGACCAATGACCAATGACCAATGACCAATGACTAATGACTAATGACTAATGACTAATGACTCCCCAAAGATGGCTAAGCTGTGATTTTCTGATGGTCTCGCATGGACTGCACGAATCGATCGAACAAATAGTCAGCGTCGTGCGGGCCCGGACTGGCTTCCGGGTGGTACTGGACTGAGAACATCGGCAAGGTTTTGTGCTTCAATCCGGCTACGGTGCGATCGTTCAAATTGAGATGAGTAATTTCTACTTCCGGGACTAGGGAATCCGGGTCGATCGCAAAACCGTGATTTTGGCTAGTAATTTCTACTTGCTGGGTTAAACCCGCAGGATGATTCAAGCCCCGGTGGCCGAACTTGAGTTTAAAAGTTTCCGCACCCAAGGAAATCCCCAGTACCTGGTGTCCCATGCAAATGCCGAACACGGGTTTGTCTGACTTCAACAAAGCTCTAGCCGTCGCGATTCCTTCAGTTACCGCCGAGGGATCTCCCGGGCCGTTGGACAGAAAAATGCCGTCCGGGTTGTATTTGAGAATTTCCTCCGCCGACGTGTCAGCGGGTACAACAATTACCCGACAGCCGTAACTCGCCAAACGCCGCAGAATATTGCGCTTGATCCCAAAATCGATCGCCACCACCGTCCACATTTCGCCGCTGGCCGGTTGGACTGTCGGACTGAACTCCCACACCGAGTCCGTGGCTTCCGACCACTCGTAAACCTCGCGGGTGGTCACTTCCCGAACCAGATTCAGCCCGGCCATACTGGGAGCGTTTTGGACTTGCTCCAACAGCTCTGCCTGGTCGAGAATCACTGTCGAGATGCCGCCGTTAATCGCTCCCACAGTGCGAATTTTGCGGGTGAGGGCGCGGGTGTCGATGCCGTAAAGGCCGGGGATATTGTGCTGTTTTAGGTAGTCTTGCAGGGATTGCGAGCAGCGCCAGTTGCTGGGGCGGCTGCATAGGTTACGGGCGATCGCACCTCGAATTTGCGGCCGCGAGGATTCTTCGTCTTCGAGATTTACCCCGGTATTACCCAATTCTGGATAAGTAAAAGTGACAATTTGACCGCAATAGCTAGGATCGGTCAAGACTTCTTGGTAGCCTGTCATTCCCGTATTGAAAACTACCTCGCCGACGACGGTGGCGTCAGCGCCAAACGACCAGCCGCGGTAAGCAGTACCGTCAGCCAGGACTAGGAGAGCGGGTTTTGCTGTTGAAAGTGACATGGCATCCTTAATTACTTTACGTTTAGTTTCATTTCATTTTTATCCCGACTGGGGGCTTTTGGCCGATCGACCAAATAGACCTCTCCCACAATGATTGTGGAACAGGCATCCTGCACGTTCAAAACAGTCTTTTTGGCAGATGTCTCATAAAAATCTCATTTTATTTTCATACAGTAATTTCCTGCTGTATTTTTTTTTACGGTTTATAGCTCAATCTCGTAAAAATTTATATTACGTGCTTTGGTACTTTTGACTTAGGAACCTTCCAGTCTCAATTACTGAAACAAATTGTTTGTCATTTGTCAAGCATTTTGTGACATACCGCCCTCATCAGACAAAAATACAAGCTGAAATCCCCAAACTGTCAGCGCTAAATCTATACTCAAAGGTGGTTGTCGTTGTTACGATCGACAAACAAGCGTTTAAACAAACTATGGTCAGCAAATCTCCCTTGCCTTTACTTTCCAACTCAAAAAAGCCTCAACCGAACGCTAAAAACCTCCGCAAACCTTTACTGCTTTTAACAGCAGTTATTTCTCTGAGCAGTTCAATTTTACTTGACACTGCAGTCAACTCGTCGCCAGCGACTGCTCAAGAGAGCGAGGGATGCTTCATGCGTAACGACCGCGGCCAAACAATTAGCTTGAGCCGCTCTGTCTGCGGTTTTATGCCCCAAGAATTGGCTCCTGCAGGTTCGTCTGATACTAAGGCTAATACTAAATCGGGAGTATTTCTGGTCAAAATTAAACGCCGAGAAGCTAATATCCCAGTGATAGAAGTCACGTTTAACGGCACGCAAAAGTTTGAAATGATGGTGGATTCTGGAGCAAGCCGCACAGTAATTACGCCAGCAATGGCTACTGCTTTGAAGATAGTTCCTCAAGGAAGCGTGCAAGCCAAAACTCCCAACGGAGTGGCTACTTTTCCTCTGGGCAATCTTACTTCGATCGAAGCTGGCGGTTTGGCGATTACAAATGTAGTTGTACCGATATCGCCCGCACTAGACATCGGGCTGCTGGGTCACGATTTTTTTGGTAATAAAGATGTGACTATTAAGCAAGATGTGATTGAATTTCGATCGCGCTCTTAAAGTGGAGTCATTAGTCATTGGTCATTAGTCATTGGTCATTGGTCATTGGTCATTAGTCATTGGTCATTAGTCAGAGCGTGCGAATACCTTAAGAGTTCGCTGGGTTTTGCAAACAGTTGATCCCTGCGTAATGGTTCGAGTTTGCTCGATCGCCAGAAGCGAGAGACGATCGCAAATTGTGCATCTCATTCTTCCCTCCTCTGGCCTCTAACCTCTTTTTTCAACATCTGTTAAATCAGCCAATTGCATCAGATGCCGAACTTCTTCCTTCACCGCAAAAACTCAATTAACTGCTGCAATTTCAACCAAGATTCGCCGCTCGATAAAATATCCTTAGCCAAATCAACTCCTGCAGCGTGGGAACCCATAGGAATTGCACCCCCCACTTGAAAAGCTAAAGACGCATTCAAAGCTACAACATCCATTTGCGCTGCTGTACCTTTGCCTTGCAAAACATTCCGCAAAATCTCGGCGTTTTCCTCAACATTTCCGCCTTTCAAGGAGCCGATCGCACTTGGTGTCAATCCTACCTGTTCCGGGTTTAAAGTAGTAAGTTCCACCTTGCCGCCCGACAAAATGGCCAAATCAGTCACATCACCCAAACCCGCCTCATCCAACTTTTCTCGGCCGTGCACCACTATCGCCAACTCAGTCCCCAACTCGCCCAAAGCTTGCGCCACAGTTGATACCATCCTGGGATCGAACACCCCGATTACCTGCCCATCCGGGCGCAGAGGATTGACGAGAGGCCCTAAAAGGTTAAAAACAGTCCGCACCTTCAAAGTGCGCCGGAGCGATGCTACAGCCTTGAGTGCTGGATGCCACCCTGGCGCAAATAAAAAAGTGATCCCTACCGAGTCTAAAGCAGCTTTTACCTTCTCCATATCGGCGTTGAGGTTGACTCCGAGTGCTTCTAGCACGTCAGCAGAACCGACTTTGCTCGATGCCGATCGATTTCCGTGTTTGGCGACTCGCACTAGGCCTGCGGCGGCAACAAAAGCTACAGCCGTGGAAATGTTAAATGTGGAAGCGCCATCACCGCCGGTGCCGCAAGTATCAATTAATTTAAGATTTGAACTTCGAGATTGGCGATCCAAAACACTTTCTGACTCGCCTGCGAGGGACTCAAACTGCAATACCTGAGCCATTCCCGCCAATTCTTGAGCAGAAATGCCTTTAGCTTGGAGAGCAGCTAAAATTGCGCCGGAAAGTGCCGGGGGTATAGCTTCTGCTAGCCATCCCTGCATTAAGTCGGTGGCTTGGGCGCGCGAGAGAGATTGTCTGTCTAACAGTTGTTGTAGCAGGGCTGGCCACAGAGGAGAATCCGCTGTCAAAGTTGAAGCTGCGGATATATCTGGTGTTGCGAGTACGGGAGAATCTGTCATTTATAGTGTTAGTCAAATTTAGCCCGATCGAGCTTAGCGGCCAAACCGAGAATCGATCGGCATTTTACCAGACTTACACCATGTTCAATTTTTGCGTGGGAGATTTTAGAATTGGCAATGACTTACTGCACAATGGTTTAGAGCGTCCTTAAAATTGCATCTTGTTTGGGAAACTGCCCAAATCTCACCCTATTTTGAGCCCAGGGATCAGATTTTGGCCCCTGATATTAGCAGCGTTACATCATTTGTCCGCCCGCAGCAGCCGAATATGAAGTTTTTGATACAACAATTGCCCTCTTGTTATGGCAACTTTAAAGGGAAACGCGCGATCGTGCAACTACCAGCAGTCCGCTGTATTATATTTGACTAAAAATAATTAACAGTAACCGAGAGCACTAACGGATACAAGTTTCCGACAAAAGTTGTGGATACCCCAAAATTTTAGGCCAGAGCGACAGTCACAGATTCACTGCGCCGCAAGTCCATGATTCGATCCAAAATCTTCAATCTCCCAATCGACAGCACAGCACCCACAGCCGTTCAGTTGATACCCGCAGGTTAGTCACAGGAGAGAGAGAGTCGATCGAACTTTGACCCAAACCTTAAAAATAAACTCTTGCGGTTGTAGAAGTAGCTGCCTCTGATTATAGTAAAACAGCATCGCCACTAACTTATTTCAGGGTACTTAACTGCTAATATATTCACACAGATTTTAAGGAGCAGGTTGGGAATCGAGCAACTCGTCCGTCTGAAAACCAGCCAAATCTTAAAAAAAGACAAACCCAATCAACTAAACTTGCCTCAATAACATCTAACATCTAACAGCCCAGCAGGAAAAATGAATCAACATACTTGTATAATTGCCGCCCCGGACACAAACCAATCGCCAAGATTTGTGGGCGATCGCTTGTTTTTCGCGATCGGGCGGCACAGTATTTTCCTGCCTAGTTAACAGTTCATACTTAACAGGAATATACTAAAAATATTCAACTCCAATACAAGAGCAGGGTATTCAAAAGTGGCAAATCAACAATTACAAAATAAAGCAATAGAATGCCTGAATGTCCAGGAGGCGCTGCAGCAAATGGAAGCAAAATATTACAGTATGTTTGAAAATGCTGTTTCCGGCATTTTCCAGACCACACCCGAAGGGCGTTACCTCAGCGCTAATCCCGCTTTGGCTCGGATTTACGGGTACAATTCCCCAGCAGAATTGATGGGGAACCTGACCGATATCAGCGATCAGCTTTACGTCAATCCCGATCGCCGCAGCGAGTTTGTTTCGGCTTTACAAGCGCGCGGCATCGTATCGGATTTTGAATCGCAGATTTATCGCCGAGATGGCGCAGTAATTTGGATTTCGGAAAATGCGCGAGCAGTCCGCGATTCCGACGGCAAATTGCTTTATTACGAAGGGTTTGTCGAAGATGTTACTCAGCGCAAAAATGCAGAAACTGCACTGCGAGAGAGTGAAGAACGCCTGCGAATGGTAATAGAAGGCGTTAAAGATTATGCTATATTCATGTTAGATACTAAGGGATATGTAGCTAGCTGGAATTCCGGCGCTAAAAGAATTTTGGGGTATGAAGCCAGCGAAATAGTAGGCAAAAACTCGGAGTGCTTTTATACGCCTGAAGATATTAAAATTGGCAAACAGCAAGAAAAATTAGCCACAGCTACCGCAGCAGGTAGATATGAAAGTGAAAGCTGGCGGTTCCGCAAAGATGGCTCTCGATTTTGGGCGAAGATTATTGTGACTCCTTTGCGGGATGAAAGCGGAGAGTTGCAAGGCTTTTCTCAAATCATGCAGGACATTACCGAGCAAAAGCGGACTGCAGAAGAAAAAATGCAGTTGATTGCTTCTTTACAAGAATCGGAAAGGAAGTTTCGCACTCTCTACGAATCGACAACTGATGCGGTAATGCTGTTAGACGAACAGGGATTTTTGGATTGCAATCCAGCAACTTTAAAGTTGTTTGGCTGCAGCACAGAATCGGAGTTTTGCGGCAAGCATCCTTCGGCATTTAGCCCACCTTTACAACCGAGTGGAGAAGATTCTATGAGTCTGTCTCAAGAGCAAATTAATACGGCAATCACCACAGGAAGTTGCCGTTTTGACTGGCTGCACCGACGTTTGGACGGTTCCGAGTTTCCGGCGGAAGTGCTGCTAACTTCTATGGATATCGGCGGCAAAATTGGGCTGCAAGCTGTGGTGCGCGATATCACTTATCGGGTGCAAGCCCAGGAAAATTTGCAGCGGGCTAACGAGGTTTTGGAATGCCGGGTTAAAGAGCGGACAAGTCAGTTAGAAGCAGCTATTAAACAGTTGCGTTTGTCGGAGGAAAAATTTTCTAAAGCTTTTCGATCTAGTCCAGATCCGATGACTATTACTACTTTCTCAGGCAATTTTATTGAAGTTAATGATAGCTTTTTAGCGATGACAGGCTACAGTTTAGCAGAAACTATTTACCATACAGTAGATGATTTAAATATTTGGGTGAAGCCAGAAGAACGAGTTAATTTTAGGAAAATATTGCAAGAAAAATATATTGTTCGCAACCAGGAATGCGAATTTCGGGTGAAGTCGGGATCGGTGGTGGTGTGTTTGCTCTCAGCAGAGTTGATTGATTTGGAGGGCGAACTTTGTATGCTGGGGGTGATGACGGATATTACCGATCGCAAACGTGCAGAAGAAGCCCTGCGGGAAAGCCAGCGGGCACTGGCGACGCTGATGAGCAATTTGCCCGGGATGGCCTATCGTTTTCGCAATGATGCCGATCGCAGTATGGAGTTTGTCAGCGAAGGTTGCTATCAATTATCCGGCTATTCTCCTGAAGAATTTATCGGCACCATGCAAATTTCTGTATCGGAATTAACACACCCGGACGATCGCGATATTTTGTGGAATGCCATTCAAATAGCCTTGGCAGAAAATCGCCCCTATCAGCTAAATTATCGAATAACTTGTAAAAACGGCGAATTAAAATGGGTTTGGGAGCAAGGTTTGGGAGTGTATTCCGACTCTGGAGAATTGATAGCTTTAGAAGGGTTAATTACTGATATTTCCGAGCAGAAACGCAGTGAAGAAGCTTTGCTGCAGTCGCAAACAGAGTTAACTCAACAAAAACTTCAGCTAGAACATACTTTGCACGAATTGCAGCAAACTCAAGCGGTATTGATTCACACCGAAAAAATGTCTACACTCGGTCAAATGGTAGCAGGTGTCGCTCACGAAATCAACAATCCCGTTAGCAGCGTCTGCGGCAATCTCGTCCACGTCGGCCACTACACCGAAGATTTGCTAAATTTGATCGATATGTACCAGCAGCACTGCCCGCAGCCGCCCGCACCAATTCAAAATAAAATTGAGGAAATCGAGCTAGAGTTTCTGTTAGAAGATTTGCCAAAAGCGATGTCCTCGATGCAGATTGGGGCCGATCGCATTCGGGAAATCGTGCGCTCTCTCAGAAATTTCTCTCGCAAAGACGATTCTCAAATGAGCAAAGTCAACCTGCACGAAGGCATTGAAGGAACACTGCTAATCCTGCAAAGCCGGTTGAGGGCGCGCGGCAACTATCCCGAAATTGCAGTAATTAAGGACTATGGAAATTTGCCTTTGGTTGAGTGCTATTCGGGTAAAATAAATCAGGTATTTATGAATTTGATCGGAAATGCGATCGATGCGATCGAGGAATACAACGCAGGGCGTTCAGTAGAGGAAGCCCAAGCTAACCGCAGCAAAATTAAAATTAGGACAGAAGTCCAAAACTCCAACGCTGTAATTCGGATTTCTGACAACGGCCCAGGGATGCCGGAAGAAGTTTGCCAGCAGTTATTCGAGGCCTTTTTTACCACCAAACCCGCCGATAAAGGCACTGGTTTGGGCCTGTCAATTTCCTATAAAGTTGTCCGAGAACACGGAGGCACGCTGAGTTGCGTGTCTGCACTCGGTCAAGGAGCCGAATTTATCATAGAAATGCCGATCGAGCAAAATAGTTATTAGTTATTAGTTATTGGTTATTGGTTATTGGTTATTGGTTATTGATACCAAATCCGGGTTTTGGATATCCTTTATGAACCAGTCGGTGCAGGCCGACTTTGTTTGACAAGGCGCGGTTTCAACCGCCGAATCATAAACGGGGTATGTTACTAACAACTAACAACTAACAACTAACAACTAACAACTAACAACTAACAACTAACAACTAACAACTAACTAAGACACCTATCCCAATAAATTTGAGCCACCTTATCCCCCGGATTTTGTCGCCAACAATCCGCAAAAAGTTCCCCAGCTTCCCTAAAATTATTCATATTGTATAAAAACAAAGCCTCAGCAAACAACCGCAAATTAGCCAACTTTCCCGCCTTAACTTCCGGCAAATCCGCCTCAAAAACTTCATAAACAGTCACCCATTCAGACTTCCCCTTAACCTGAACCCGATCAATTACCCGAATTGCATAATCAGCAGGATTTGTCAAGCGATCGAAAGTCTGTTGAGTAATTAACAGCGACACCCCATAATTCTTCGTCAAGCTTTCAATTCTAGAAGCCAAATTAACCGCATCACCAATAACAGTACCGTCCATCCGGCTGTTTCCGCCAACAGTACCCAACATCAAAGAACCAGTATTAATTCCCACCCCAATCTTAATCGCCACATCGTCCGCAGCAGCGCGCTGTCGATTGTATTCAGCAAGACTGTGCAGCATCGCAATTCCCGCTTTCACAGCATCATCCGCACCCTCACTAAACAAAGCCATAATTGCATCGCCAATATATTTATCAATAAACCCCTGATTTTCTAGAATCAGCGGTTCCATATAACTCAAATATGAATTGATAAATTTGAAATTTTCTTCTGGTGTCATCTGTTCCGAAAGAGTCGTGAAATCGCGAATGTCAGAAAACAGCACCGACATTTCCAACTCCACCGCATCTCCCAATTTAACATCAACAATACTGTCACATCCCAAAAAAGATAACAACTGATTGGGTACAAAACGACTTGTCGCCTCAACGATATCTAATTCTGCCTCCAGTGAAAGTTGCAAACTGCTATTGACCTCAAAAAGCTCCTCCATGAACTTTTTGCGCTCAGCCTCAGCTTCTTTGCGTTCTGTGATATCTAAAAGAGTGTTGATAGCATATACAATTTTGTTCTGCTGCTCGTAAATCGGGGAAGCATGAATTTCTAGGGGAATAATCTTATTTCCGTGCCGGACTTCTAAATCGTCAGCCATCGAAGTTTCGCCCCTCAATGCCCGAATGACGGGCAAGTTTTCCACAGGGCAAGGTTCAAGACTTCCTGCTGGATAAACTTGATAAACCTCTGACAGTTTTTCGGCTGGGAGTTCAGACACGACTCCTTTGTTAAATATCTCTTTTGCTTTTTTATTGATATAGTAAACTTGGCCATCAGCATTCAGCACTCCTACGCCGATAGGTATTGCTTCCAAAAACTGCATCAAACGATTTTCGTTCTCGTGGAGTGTCGCAATCAGTAGCGATTGCTCGCGGTTTAAATCAGCCAATTCCTGATTCATTTGCTGAAGCTGCGCGTTTTGTGATGCCAGAAGTTGATTTTGCCGATAACTATTTACTGCTTCTTTTACCGTCAAACTCAAGTCTTCTTGTTGCCAGGGTTTGGCTAGATAACGATATAAATTTGCATTTTTGATGGCATTGCCCACCGCCTCAATATCTGCTTGCCCTGTCAGCATAATTTTGATAGTTTGGGGCGAAAGTAGGTGGACTTGTTTTAATAGTTCATCTCCCTTCATCTCAGGCATGATGTGATCGGAAATAATTAACGGTACTTCATACCCATCTAACAATAATTCTTCAAGCAACTCTAATGCTTCCTCCCCACCCTCGGCAATTTCGACCAGATAAGCATTGCCGACAGCTTCTTGGAGTTCTACTTTGAGGCTCTTGAGTACAGTGTTGTCATCATCTACACAGATTATTACCTGTTGTTTCATAACTTCAACAAACCAGACTTTATAGTTTCCAGTAAATCGGCTTCCGACCAAGGTTTAGATAAGCAGCGATGGAGATTAGCCTGCTTTTTTGCTCTGTCAACTGCTACTTCGTCAGCTTGACCAGTCAGCATAATTGTAATAATATGGGGGTATTGTTTGTGAATGCGTATCAGTAACTCATCTCCCTTGATACCAGGCATCAACCAATCAGAAATAATCACAATAACGCTAGTTTCTTCGTTATATAGTTCGCCGATTACCTCTAACGCCTCTTCAGCATCTTCGGCTCCTTCATAGGTGTAGGCATCCCCAAATTCTGCTGCTAGCTGCGTCCTGAGACTATCTAACACCATTCTCTCATCGTCAACGCATAAAATAACTGGTTTAGACATTTATTTTTTCTCCTTCGTGAGTTTTTATTAGTAGGAAAAGTAGTAAAGTGTATTAGTATGCCCGATCGCATTTTAAGATGCTAGCTCGCGATCGCGCCGGCGACCGTTACCTTGGTTTTTTACCAAAATACTTGCTGACAATCCTCTTGGCAGAGTTCAAAAACCCCGTTTCTTGGTTTAAGTGCGATCGCCAATTAAATGCCACGAAACAACAGATCTCCAAGTTCTCTCCCCTCCCCAGTCACCGAAACCAAGAAATCTAAATGCGTAGCAGCTTAGCCGAGCATAACGCACCGTATAGCGATTTTACCTCGATTCCCGGTAGAATCCGAGTTATTGTTCTCAAAACGCTTTAACTTTTGCCATCCTCCCAATGGGGTAGATTGCAGATGGGATGGAACTAAATAAAACCCCACCTACTTACTGCGTTATATCGTTTGCCACATACTTTACCTCCTTATACAGCGGTTCTCAAGCGTCGTGAGGTATGCCCGGTTTGGCCGGTTTGGCCGGTTTGGCCGGTTTGGCCAGCGGCACCTAATCTTTCGCTTGAAAGGCTATACACCACTTATTGGTAGAAAAACATTAAATGTAGTTTGACCGGGAATCGATTCCACTTCAATCTTTCCCTGATGTTTTTCAACAATCTTCTTGACAATATCTAGTCCCAAACCGCTGCCTTCTCCCGGAGGCTTAGTAGTAAAAAATGGGTCAAATATTTTCTCTTTTATCTCCTCTGGTATGCCCTTACCGCTGTCACTAACACTAATCTTAGCCTGCTCGTCTTGTGTTGTCACATCAATAGTTAGCGTCCCCCGATAATCCATTGCTTGCAAAGCATTGTGCACCAGATTTGTCCACACTTGATTCAGTTCGTCGGGATAGCACAGTATCGGCGGAATTTCGGCATATTTTCTAACCACCTCAATACCTTGTTTTAATTGATTTTGATAGAGAGTTAAGATAGTTTCTATCCCTTCTGCAATGCTGGCGCTTGTCTTGGTACCAGACTGTTCGTAGCGGGCATAGGTTTTCAAAGCAAAAACAACTTTTGATGCTCTATCTGTGGCTGTGTTAATAATGGCAATACCTCTTTTTAATTCTGACAGTTTGTATGCAGCTTCTACAAGATGCAAACTGTCCGGTCTTTGCAGCAGTGGTAGAAAAGTTTCGATTCGCTCGTAGACCCCCATCATGACTAATCTATCGGCCACAGTATCGGCACTCTCAATCTCTAATATTTCGAGTTGGCTTCTTAAAGCTCTCTTTAATTTGCGTTCTTCTTTGGTTGATAAGTTTGTAGATTGTTGGAGAGAATACTGAAGTAATTCTAAAAAATTCTGTCCAGCTTCTGGGGAGAGAGATTGAAAAACTGCGGGCAATTGTTCGAGAGCTCGATCCAAGAACTTAGAAACATTGCCCGCACTGGAACGAATTGCACCTAGGGGTGTATTAACTTCGTGGGCAACTCCGGCTACAAGTTGTCCTAAAGCTGCCATTTTTTCTGATTGAATCAATCCTTCTTGGGTGGCTTTGAGTTGTTGGAGAGTATCGCTGAGTTCCTGATTTTTTTGGTGCAGAGCTAATTCTGCCTGTTTGCGATCGCCAATTTCTCGGCACACCGCGTGCAGAATTTCTTTTCCATCTAAAGGAATTACTGTCAGCAATACTTCTACCCAAAAATCTTCTCCATCAGTGCGGCGGTGCATCCATTCAAAGCGGTGATTTCCTCGATCGAAAGCCAGGGCTGTCATGGCTTCAGCTTTTTCAAAAGAGTTTCTACCGTCAGGTTGAAACTCGGGGGAAATTTGAGCCGGATGCAGAGAAAGAACCTGTTGTTTGTTCGTGCAACGCATCATTTTGACTGTGGCGGGGTTGCAGTCAATAAAAGTGTTGCCATCTAACAGCAAAATAGCATCGGCAGATTGTTCGTAAAGTTGTCGAAAGCGAGCTTCTGACTGCTGGAGTTCTTGGGTGCGCTCTGCTACTTTTGCTTCTAAGTTGGCATAGAGTTGGGCATTTTCTATGGAAATTGCCGCTTGCGAGGACAAGATTTTTAAGACGGCTAATCTGTCGGGAGTAAATGCACCCGTTGTCAGGTTATTTTCTAGGTACAGAATTGCGATCGGCTTTCCTTGATGTTGAATCGGCAGACACAAAACCGACTTTGGTTGATGCTGGATGATATAATAGTCAGCAGCAAATATAGCCTCAGTAGTCGCATCGTTTATTACGCAGGTTTCTTGGGTGCGCCAGACATAGTTAATAATTGCGATCGGAATTTCGTTAGAGTCAAGAACGTGAGTTGATTTTAGGTTGCAAAATTTACCACTAACACATTGAGCAGCGACGAAAAATGAATCTCCTTCTATCAAAATCATAGAGCCCTTTTCGGCTCCCGCATTCTCCATCATCACTTGCATCAAAGTGGAGAGCAACTTATCGAGGTTGATTTCTCCTGACAGTGATTGAGATGCTTTGATTACTGTTGCCAAATCCAGAATTTCGGAAACACCTGAACTGCTATTTGTAACAACAGTTCCAGTCATCATTGGGGAAATTGTATCACTTGTGTTGAAGCTGATTTTTTGACTGAGAATCTTAGCAAGTAATTGGGGATAGCGTTTTTCTAAATCGTCAATTTTTGCCTTAGCTCCCCACCGCGCGTAAGCGTAATAGGCTTCTGTTAGGTATAGTTGGGCGATTTTGTCTTTTCCCCAGCCGAGATAGAATTTGGCAGCGAGTTCGTGGGCTAGGGCTTCTTCGTTGAGATAACCGTTTTCTTTGGCGATGGAAATGGCGCGATCGTACATTTCCATCGCCTCTAATTTTTTCGCTAAAACTCGATGTCTTTCTGCTTCTACTAGATAAAATTTATGTAGATAATTCATGGGGGCATGATGTACCCATATTTTCATTTTCTCCTGATTGGTCATTACAGTTTTGAGGATTTGTTGTTGTTCAAAAATCTCTACATCGGGATACACAGCCAACTTAGAAAGAGAATTGTAGGTATAAAAAATAGGTACTAATATCGAAGCTACTCCTGCATCTAAATACTCTTCGGCTCCAGCAGAATACTCAATTGCTTGTTGGTAGTCATCAAAAAGATAACAAAGGATTAACTTATTTAAATAGAAGTAGTAACACGCTATTCTGTAATTATTTGCAATGTAAACCGGCAACATTTGAGATTCATCACAAGCTGAACCGATTAAAAGGCAAGGATTTTCTGTCTTTCCCAGCAAGTTTAATACAGCTTGATGGTGAATTTGATGTAATTGAAGAATGCTATCCTGATTGATCTTTGCCAAGGCATCACTGTAGGTTTCAAGCTCTAGTTCCACGCTTGATAGCTCGGCAGAACCGCTAAAGTACAAAAGGTAACAGTACCTTTGTGCGGAATAGCCAGCGTGTTCTAAATCCCCGGTTTCTAAACCACTAAAGTAAGCAGATAACAGAGGCTTTAATGTTGTTTTGATATGATGTTTCCAATGCTTTGTAAAGTAATTTACTACAAAGAGCGTCATAGCTCTAAAAGGCTTAGCATCGAGTTTTTCGAGCAAATTTAGTGCCAGTTCTCCAAATTGATAGCCCGTTTCTAACTCTCCCATAACTCCGCACAGAATGAGCGCATAATTTGCATAGGCATGAGTATGAGTTGGTGCATTACCATATTCAATGGCTAACTGAATCTGTTTAAAAGTAATCAGTGGCAACAAAACTGGAGTCACCATGTAGGCAGCAGGACAGAGTTGTAACAGCATCTGAGTTGCTGCCAGTTTTTGGGGGTCACTCATGTCGGGTAAATCAATTAAGTCCTGAATAGATTTTCCTTGTAAAGCCAATTGCGTCTCTGCAAAAGCCCGGGGAATTTCTGTCGGTTCCGGATCTTTAGGTAGATATATCCCCAAGAGTTCGAGAATGTCTAACCCAAAATTTAAAGATTGTTTGATTTGGTTCTGCGCTTTCAAAGCTTGAATTTGAATTTGATAAATTTTAATTTTATCTAAGAGCGTCTTTGAATTTTGGATAACTATTTCTGCTAATTGCTCCATTTGCTCAAAATCACCGTTCAAATACATCGCCTCGGCGGCTTGTTCATATAGTTGCAAAGTCAGCTTGTAATGGGTCTGCCAACACTCAATATCTAGGAGTTCTATACCAATATTTAAATACTTTTTAGCAGCCTCGTAAGCCGTGGAAGTTTTAGCTTTATGTCCGGCTCTTAAATTTAATTGAGCGAGTTCGTCCCGTTCTGTTTGATGGGTAATTAACTCCATCCCAATATTCAACTGGTTGACAATATCAAAAATCTTCTCTTCTTTTTCTGCTTCTGTAGGAGCGGTGCCGCCGTGCCCGCCCTTCCTCAACAGCAGTTGTCCAATTTCGAGGTGGGTTGACTGTTTTTGGGATTCGGGAATCAGAAGATATGCTGCTTGCTGCACTCGGTCATGTAAAAACTTGTAGGGAACCGATAACTCCGACGCTGGTGCAACTTTAACAGATTCCGAGTCCTGAAAAAACTTGTAAACTTCAGTAATCGGTATAACTAACCCTTCTTGCAAAGCTTTCCACAAATCAGCCGCTGTCTCACTCTGAGATTTTTCGTGAACAATTGCTAGAGTTGCTAAGTCAAACTCGTTGCCAATACAAGCTGCAAGTTTCAGAACATTCTGGGTATTTATCGGCAACTTTTGCAACTGAATAGCCATAAACTCGACCACATCATTGGTAAAAGCTAGGGTCTTAACTTGAGCAATATCGCATTGCCACCCCCCCATTCCCCCCCCTTGGTAAGGGGAGGGAATGAGGCTAAAATCAAAGGATATTAACCCATCTGCGTACAGAGATTTGAGAAATTGAGTAGCAAAGAAAGGATTGCCTTGAGTTTTGGTGAAAACCAGTTCTGTCAGAGGAATTGCCCTTTCTAGTGGACAAATCAGGGTATCAGCAATCAGGCGATTCAGGGAAGGTTGGTCTAAGGGTGCTAACGTAATTTGGTTGAGTGTTGCCGAGTCTTTGCGAATCTCATCCAATGTCAGCATCAGTGGATGGGCGGAAAACACTTCGTTATCGCGATACGCTCCCATTAACAACAGATAGCGGGTATCTATTTCACTCATCAACAATTGCATTAGCTTCAATGAAGCGGAGTCTGCCCACTGCAAATCATCCACGAAAATCACTAAAGGATGTTCTTTTGTTGCAAACAGTCGGATGAATTTTTGAAATAATAGATTGAAGCGATTTTGAGCGGCAGTTCCTTCTAGTTCTGGCACTTTTGGCTGCTTGCCAATTAGTCGTTCTAATTCTGGGATAACATCAATAATGACTTGACTATTTTCGCCCAAAGCCTCTAAAATTTTGACTTGCCATTTATGCACCTCAGTAGCACTTTCGGTGAGTAATTGCTGCATCAGATTCTGGAATGCCTGCACCCACGACGAGAAGGGAATATCACGCTTAAATTGGTCAAATTTTCCTTTGATGAAGTAACCCCGTTGGCGGACAATGGGTTTGTGAACTTCGTTAACCACGGCGGTTTTGCCAATCCCGGAAAAGCCCGCCACCAGCATGATTTCGGAAGTACCTTCGCTGATGCGATCGAATGCCTCTAATAGCGTCTTAAGTTCGTTTTCTCTACCGTAAAGTTTTTCGGGAATGGTGAAGCGATCGCAAATATCCCTATTTCCCAAATCAAATTCGCTAATTTTCCCGTTGTCTTGCCATTCCTGCCAGCATTTTTCCAAGTCGTAGCGCAATCCAGCAGCACTTTGATAGCGTAACTCTGGAGTTTTTGCCATCAATTTCATGATGATTTTATTGGTCATTACTCCAATAGCTGGAACTAGCTCGATTGGAGGATTTGGCATCTTGGCAATATGACAGTGAACTACCTCCATTGGGTCAGTTGAGTAAAAGGGTAATTGCCCTGTTAGTAGCTCGTAAAATGTAACTCCCAGCGAGTAAAAATCAGTGCGGTAGTCGATACCTCGATTCATTCGTCCCGTCTGTTCGGGAGACATATAAGCTAGGGTTCCTTCTAAGACGTTGGGATTTTGGATTTGCTGGTTTTCTCTGGGTAAAAGAGAGGAAATACTGAAGTCAATTATTTTTACTTCTTTGGTTTCCGGGTTAATGATAATATTCTGGGGCTTGATATCTTTGTGAATAATTCGGTTGTGGTATAATCCTTCTATGGTTTGGACAATCTGAATCGCGATCGGCAGAAATTCATCTAGCGGTAGGGGCGAAGTATCGGGGCAGGAAACCTCAGAATTACTTGATAGGATATTATCTAATTGCTCTGGATTAACAGTATACTCAGCAAGGGAAACACCGCCAACATCCTGCATTACCAGAGCAAAAGCATTGCGGTAGTTTAAGAGTGCAATGGGTTTGACAATTCCCGGAAGGTCAAGATTTTTGGTAATGGTGTACTGATTCCGAAACTGCACGAGTTCGCTAAAAGTGGGATACTCGCTCAATAGCAGTTTGATAATTACTTTTTGGTTTGACTCAGAAAGTCCTCGATAAACCTTGGTTCTAGAGCCATTGTAGATTTGCTCATTGATGCGATAGCCGGGAATTTTTAACATATTATCAGTCCTGGTCAAGAGGTTAAATAAAAATTTAATAGATGCTACCGGAGGCTGAAGCGATAAGGTGCTCATCGCGCACCCTCTAGAATAGAGTTTATGCGCCCAGGACTATTAATTGGAAATTATTGATTTTTCAAATTTTATATAATCGCGCTGGAGTTAGAGAGGTTTTTCGTTGTTATTGTTAAATTTTTGACAAGGGCTAAATGATAAGCGGTGAAAGACAGACGCACCGTAGCGTTCCAAAGCCAATTTATGTTTAGCTGTTCCATATCCTTTGTTATTTGTCAAGTCATATTCGGGATACTTAACAGCCAAGCGCACGATTAATTCATCGCGCCAAACTTTGGCGACAATACTAGCAGCGGCTATCTGAATCGATCGCGAATCACCTTTAATCATCGTCTCTTGTGCGATCGCCAAATTGGGGATTCTTTGATTCCCGTCAACCAAACACAAATCCGGAGTAACCTTCAACTTCAAAATCGCCCGCTTCATCGCCAACAAAGAAGCTTGCAAAATATTGAGGCGATCGATTTCCCGCACCGAAGCCACACCAATTTGACAGTCAACAGCCACAGCCCGGATTTTTAGTGCTAACCGACTCCGGGCTGCGGCACTCAACTGCTTGCTGTCGCGCACCCCGCAACTTGCTAATTCATCGATAACTTCGTCGGGCAGAATGCAGGCGGCCGCCACCACGGGCCCGAACAAAGCTCCCCTTCCTACTTCGTCCACACCAGCTATTATCTGAGTCCGAGAGGGGGATTGGCCTTCGGCTTCGCTCAGGCTAGAGAGGGGGAGATTGGGGGAGGGGGAAAGATGGAAAGATGGGAAGAGAGTAAAAATTTCTACTTTTTTGTTCTTTGTTCTTCCTTCTTCCTTCTTTCCTCCTCCCTCTGACTGGAGATCAGTCATCTACAACAGCAGACGAGCGACGGCGGCGGCGGCGGTTGATCGCTGGCTCTTCGGGTTCGCTGGATTCGCTGGATTCGCTGGATTCACTTGATTCATTCGACTCGTTTGAGTCATTGGATGTCAAAGGCTGATTCAACTCGCTTGACTCATGGAATTCGATCGACTGCTCGAATTCGATCGACGGCTCCGATGCTCCCCATTCATTCGATTCGTCCATCCCATCGCTGGTTTCCTCCACGTCGCCAGCAAAATCATCCATGAGGTCGATCGAACTTGCACCGTAAATTTCAACCTCATCATCAAGATCGAGATCGTCCTCATCATCCTCATCACCCTCAGAAAATACAGGCTCAACTGCCGATATTTCTGCATAATAATCGGCTTCCTCAGCCTTCTCTGCTGGCGCGGGGGGTTCAAATTCAAATTCGAGCTGCTCGAAAGACGACTTGTTCGGCGGCTCTCCGGGGAGTGTCACCGAAACGATCGCATTCTTAGGATTTTTTACACCGCGATCCGTCATCACCAAAGGAGAAACTCCCATCAGAGCATAAACATCCTGCTCCTCGGCTGTCATTTCCACCGAAATCATTTCAGGAGGCTCCACCATCGGCTTCATCAACTCAGACTTAGTTGGACGCACGCGATCGAAATCCTCGCGCCTGCCAACAGCAGCCATATTCACCAGCCCGAAGCCCTCGGAAGCGGCGCGGATGCCGGGGGGTGCGAGATACTCAGAGCGCGTCTCCACGACGGGCGCGCTGTTGGTATTCGGCAGTCGCAACTTGTTGCGTACCGGTTCCTCCTCGGCTACAGCAAAAGGCTCTTCGCCAATTCGGCGACGGCGGCGGCGTCTGGTTCCGTTCCCCAAATCCTGATAGCTGGGATGGTTGAGCAAGTCCAAAGACGAGGCGTTGCTGCCGGTCTCAAAATCCAAACTTTCGCTAGACGGTTCCCAAGCAGCCCGAGCTGGTTCGACGGAACGTTCTTCTCTTACTGGTGCAGGAGTTGCAGCCGCCGTAGGTGTCAGGCTGCGGCGTTCCAATCCTTCTGGCAAATTCAACAAAACGCGGTTGGAGGAACCCACAGTGCGATCGGGTGATTCCCGCACGGCACCGGCGATATCGTCTTCGCCGGGGAGGTGTACCAAATGCCCCAACCCGCTGCAAGTCGGGCAACTGTGGCCGAATAACTCGTAAATATTTTGACCTTGGCGCTTGCGAGTGAGTTCTACCAGTCCCAATTCCGACAGTTGAGCGATTTGCGGCCGAGATTTGTCTGCTTTGAGAGCTTTATTGAAATGTTCCAGCACTTGCAATTGATCGCGGCGGGATTCCATGTCGATAAAGTCAACAATAATTACCCCGGCAATATTCCGCAGCCGCAGTTGTCTGGCAATTTCGGTTGCTGCTTCGCAATTTGTCCAGAGTACAGTTTCGCGAGCTGTGGCCGATCGAGTAAACGAGCCTGAGTTGACATCAATCACCGTCAGGGCTTCAGTCGGCTCGATGATCGCGTAACCGCCCGAAGGCAAATCTACCCTCGGTCTGAGGGCTTCTCGAATCGCAGCGTTGACGCGGAAAAATTCTAAAATCGAGGCGCGCTCTCGGTGGTGGTCGATCAAAACTCCTGCAGGAAGTTTACCGCCGTTCCAGCTCATCAACTGCTGTTTGACACGCTTAATGCCATTTTGCGAGTCCACCACAATCCGATTCACGTCACCGCTGAACATATCCCGGAGTACCCGCTGGATAAAATCGTCGTCGCGGTTTAGCAGTGCTGGCGCTCGGGAAGTACCGCCTTCGAGTTGAACGGATTCCCACTGTTTTTGCAGCACTTCCAAATCTTCCATGATGGCTTCTTCGGTCATGCCTTCGGCTTCGGTGCGTACCAGCAGCCCCATCCCGGCCGGTTTCACCAAAATAGCTAGGGCTCTGAGGCGGTTGCGCTCGGCTTCCGACTTGATCCGGCGGGACAGATTGACTCCCCGGCCGTAGGGCATCAGTACCAAATAGCGGCCGGGCAGGGTGATATTGCCTGTCAGCCGGGGGCCTTTACTGCCCGTCGGTTCTTTCATCACCTGTACCAGCACTTTTTGCTGGGGGGTGAGGAGTTCTGTAATTGCTCCTGCCGATCGTTTGAGCCGCAGCGGGCCGAGGTCTGTGACGTGCATGAACCCGTTGCGTTCTGGGTCGCCAATATTGACGAAGGCCGCATCTATCCCAGGGAGTACATTCTCGACAATTCCCAAGTAAATATCGCTGACTTGGTGGCTGCCTGTGGCTACCACGAGTTCTTGAATTTGATCTTCGGAAAAAACGGCAGCAATGCGATGCTGCTCTGCTATAACTATCTGCTTTGTCATTCAATTTCCTCAAAAAAATGGCAGCAAATTAGAGACACTTACGCACGCTCATAGTGCCTCTTACTTTGACTGTAATTATTAGTAGTAGCAGGAAGAGTTATTAGCTGTGAGTTGGTTCAGGGTGGAATGACTGTTAACTGTTAACTGTTAACTGTTAACTGTTGACTGTTAAGTTAAGAGGGCGGGCCCGCACCATCCACCGCCCCTACTGACTGTTGACTGTTGACTGTTAACTGTTACAGATACAGTGTTTGAATCCACCCGATCGCAAGTTATGAGTTATGCTTCGCAGACTGAGCTGGAAGATAGAAATAAGGACGTTTTTACCGAGTTATAAATATTGAATTTTGATTGGTGAATTGCAAACTCTCTCACTCAATCTTCAACACTTCCAACTCTTCCTTTGAACGAGCGTGAATAAATTCAGTGACTCCGTACCAATTTCTTAACACACAACTTAACACTACGAACTGATAACTCCGCTTGCGTGGTTGAGGGCTGGTTTTGAGCAAAAGTTAAGTAGGATTGAAAGCGCGTAGACTTTTGTTGAATTCTTGCGGGATAGCGGTCAACTTACCCCAGCTTGACATTCTTCGACTGCGACTTTTGCCTGTGCCAACCCTAAAACCTCTTGATTCGATTTTAGATACTTCGACTTCGCTGTAGAAGTTTGAGATACTTCGACTTCGCCGTACAAGTTTTAGATTTACTCCACAGATGAATCAGGGAGCAGGAGCTAGAATCTAAAATCTCAAATTTTTGCTTCTTTACGACGTTTGTCGAGAGCTTGTCTCTGTTTTCCGATCGAGGTCAAAAATATCTATTGTTGAATACCAGCAGAGCGGCTTGAACCGTGAGATTTGTGAGTAAGCCGACAATCGACTCATTGTCGATCGATCGAAATTAATCGCTAAATTTGGTTCAGGCCCGGCTCCTGCGGGTTTGGCACTAGATTTAGCCGGTCAACGTACAAAAAGGCTTAAAGTCTTGAACAGAAGCAGTTTCACCCAGCCCGCGTTGCTGGTTGACTCTTAGCGACGAGCGACTAAAGCGCTCGAGCCGCTGCGGCTTCCATAACAAACAATTATAGCTTAAGCGACACATCCCGATCGATAGCCCTAGTGAAATATTTCACCAGGGCTTCCCTATCTTAACAATAACCTAGGATTAGCTGACTGCGCTGAACTTGCAGAAGCTGAATTTCCTGCCCGCTGACTTGTTCGAGCATGAACACAAGATGTTCGGGCTTGAGCAAGTTGCCATCGCTGCGACAACTGCCGGTATAGCGCAAGACTGCTCTACCTTCGGATGTACCGCCACAGTCAGAGGCGCGGATTGCTGGTAGCTGCTCTACAAGTTCTAGTTTGTGCAGCCGATCGCGCAAATTGACATCCTTAGTTTTGCCCGACTTAGTAGTGTGTACCCGCCAAAAAGCCTCTGTTTCGGCGATCGCCCCTACCCAAGCTTCCCAGTTAGGGCTAACAGCGACAGAGACAGCAGCCAAATTTTCACCTTCAAAATCGCCATTTTCTGCCAGCGGGCCTGTTGCTGCCACAGTAACGATATACTCAGCGGCTTCTAACAACTGGTTAGCAGAAGGAGCTTTGAGGTCGATCTGTTCCACCTTGTAAATCGGGATATTTTCTGGCAGAGTCGCTACCATTTTTTCCCGAAAAACCTCAATATCGATCGGCCGAGAAAGCTCAAAATCCGCAATTTCCCCTGTGCTAGTGACACCCAGAGGCAGAGCGTTTGCCACAGAAATCCGAGGATTCGGGTGAAAGCCGCCAGTAAACGAAATCGGCAAATCGGCCCTGCGGACAACTCGATCGAACAATCGCAGCAAATCCAGATGACCAACCAAAGCCATATCGCCCACCTTCCCGAACCAAACCCGAACCCGCTGTTTCCGTTCTGTATTCGGCACAAACTCCCCAGCAAACTCAGGAATTGGCAGCGCATCAACTACCACATTGTGTCCGAAATCCGTGCCGCAAACCCCGCAGCGCGAACACCCTTCAAAGGAACAGTCAGGAACCGTCGCCGCTTCCAAAGCATGAAGCAAGTCAATTTTCAGCCAGTTTTTATCGATCCCCGTGTCTAAGTGATCCCAAGGCAAAGGTCGATCGAGGGAGAGGGGGAGAGTGGGGGAGGGGGAGAGG